>JAPVWS010000324.1 GCA_027493295.1 Candidatus Versatilivorator vitaminiformans
CCATCGGTTCAGGATGTGGTATGGGGGATACGTGGACCGGTTGCAGCAGGGAAGAGCCGGCTATGCGGAGTCTTCCGACGGGATTCGTTGGAGCAAGCCGGACCTGGGCCTGGTGCGGTTCGGGGGGCGCCAGACCAATATCTGCTTCTCGCTCCAACCCGGCCTCAACTCCAACGAGTACGAGTTGCCGGTGGACGTGGTCCGGGACGAAGCAGCCCCTCCGGATCGGCGTTACCTGATGTTCCTGCACACTCAGGGCCCCCACGGCTTCATTGTGGACGTGGCCACTTCGCCCGACGGCCGCAAGTTCGTGCGTGCGCCCCACAATGCCCGCCACTACGCCTTCGACGAGGTTCCTCGCAACAGCACCCTCCATGCTGCCGCGGTCGTCCTGAAAGAGGACAGTTACTGGTGGGCCTTTGTGGGACACCACGAGCCCGACGGGGGAGGCTATCGCATGCGGTTCACCGGTTGGGCGACCGAGCCTGAGGAGACGGACAATATCGGATTCGGGCTGTGGACCTCCCGCCGCATCCAGCTCGAACCCGGTGGCCAGCCCTGGGAGCAGGGGGAGCCCCGGATTTCCAGTTTTCTGGAGGTCGGAAGCGAGTGGTGGATCTACTACAGTTCCGAAGGCAGCATCGGGCTGGCCAAGGTAGGGCGTCACCGCCTCTACGGACTGGCCCTGGAAGCCGGCCGGGAGTCCGGGGAGATGACTTCGTTGCCGCTGAGGCCTCCGGGGCGGACATGGCGCCCCCACCGGCTCACCGTCAATGTCAGCGGGCTCTCGGGGGGCGCGCGCCTGGAAGCCGAGCTGCTGGATGGAGTGCGCCAGTCTCCCCTGGAAGGCTTTGGCATGGCGCGGTCGGTGGCCATTGAGCGGGACGGGTACGAGGTGCCCTTGCGCTGGCGAGCCGGGGGCGCGCGGCTTCCGGAAACGTCCGGCCCGCTTCGGGTGCGGCTGAGAATGACCCGGGGCCAGGGGACGCCTCAGCTTCACGCTCTCCACGTGCGGACCGGCGACGGCCGGTGATCCGGTTGACGACCGGGTCGCGGGATTGTGATAGCATTTCCGCGAAACGCCCCGTGACACCTCCCCTTGCCTGACTGCAGTTAGCCAGGTCTCCCGAATTCGAGAGGAGCCGCTCATGTCATCCCTGGTTCGCCGTGAATTCCTGGCCTCGGGCGCCCTGGGCCTGGCCGGACTGGCCGCGCCCGGGTGGCTGCGGGCCGCCCTCTCCGGTAGTGCCCGCGAGGAGCTGAAGATCACCGACATCGAGGCGCACGAGATCTGTCCTCCCTTCCACGACTACAATGCGCGCTGGCTTTTCCGCTATCACGGATTGGGAATCCAGCTGCGCACCATCTACGTTGTGAAGACCCAGAGCGGCCTGGAAGGCATCGGAGAGAGCTGGGGGCCGCTTCCCGAAAACGATCCGTCTTCCGGCTACATCGACTCAAGCGCCTTCGACTGGATCGGCGACACCAGGAACTTGGCCATCAACATGGCCGTCTACGACCTGATGGGCAAGTATCTGGGCTTGCCCTGCTGGAAGCTGATCGGCCCCCGGGTGCGCTCCTGGGTTCCGGTGGCGGCCTGGACGGCCTCTCAACCCCCCGAGGGCATGGCCGAGGAGACGCTCAATGTGGCCGGGCGGGGGTTTCACTGGCTCAAGTACCACGTGGACGTCATTCAAAACGCGGTGGATCAGACCGAAGCCATCCAGAAAGTGGCTCCTCCCGGATTCAAGGTCCACTACGACTTCAACGCGGACTCCAACCTGGAGGCGGTGGAGCCCGTGCTCAAGGAACTGGAGAAATTCAGCGTGGCCGGACGCATCGAGGATCCGCTCCGGGCCGTTGACCATGATGGCTACCGGATCCTCCGAGAAAAGTGCTCCATCCCCATTCTCATCCACCATGGCCCTGCCGACTATTTCATGCGTCACGGCCTGTGCGACGGCTTCATGGCTGGCCACGCTCCGGTGGGACACGCCGCCAAGCTGGCCGGCATGGCCGAGTCCGCCAATACCCCCTTCATGCTGCAGCAGTGCGGGGGAACCATCAACCAGGCCTTCCTGGCGCACGAGGCGGCGGTGTTCAAGATGGCGATTCTGGATCACGTGAGCCTCTGTCATCTCTGGAAGGAAGACGTGACGGTGGAGACCATGCCCGTGGTGAACGGCAGCGTGCAGGTGCTCGGCAAGCCGGGACTGGGGGTGACCCTCGACCGTGACAAGCTGCGCCGGCTCAGTCAGGCGCCCCGGCCCCGGCAGGACCGCTTCCTGGTGAGGATGCGTTACCGGAACGGCTTCAGGGTCTATTTCCGCTTCGACCCCGATGCACCCGGGTCCAACCTTCGCTTTCTGAATCCTCCGGACGTCCCCGGGCCAAGGCTGCAGCGGGGAACCTCCGGTTACGCCAACCCGGTGGTAACCGATTTCTGGGATGAGGACGGATCGCAGGCCTTTGAGCGTCTTTGGGGAGAGACCGAATCGGGGCCGGTCTGGAGGAGTGAACGGGAGTCTTCAGGTTAGTGGAGAGTGGAGAGTGAAGAGTGGAGAGCCGAGCGTTTCGGGAACAGCCAAGCACAGGATGAATTGACTGAGCTTATTTGAAGGACTGCGCCGATAACGACAAGATGCTTTGCGTGTCTTTCGACTAACTCCCCACTCTCCACTATTCACTCTTTCAACAAAGGAGCGACTCATGACCCATCGCCGTTCGTTTTTGGCTTCAATGGCAGCGGGGGCCTGGCTGCCGGCGGCCGTTTCTCAGGCCCGGGCGGAATCCTCCGGGGCCCCGGCCCGAAAAATTCGGGTGGGGGCATTGAATGTGGGTGAGTACACTTTCTGGGGGATTTGGGCCGATATCCTGGCCGCCCAGGGACTGTTCGGCGGCGGTCTGCTCAACATGGAGATCACCCACTGCTGGGATGTGAACCCCAAGCTGGCCCGCGAGTTTGCGGCCAAGTACGGCTGCGTGGCGGTGGACCGCTACGATGGGATGCTGGGCAAGGTGGACGCCATCGGCTTCGGCGGGCTCTACGAGGTGCCCTGGCAGCACCGCCTGGCTTGGCCCTACGTGGAGGCGGGGGTGCCCACCTATCTGAGCCGGCCCTTCAGCTACCGCCTGCGCGATATCGACGCGATCCTGAACCTGGCCGCCAAAAAGGGCACGCCGCTGATGGCCACCAGCGTGCAGGAACACTATTACCAAGCTTCCTACCTCAAGGGCCGCCTGGGGAACGTGGGAGTCATCAAGGGAGTTCACGGCCTCTGCTTCACCGACGAATACCCGGCCCACTTCCACATTCAGTGGTTCATTCTGCGAGCCCTCGGTTACGAAGTGGAGAAGGTCTCCCTCTTCACTGACGACGAGCGCAAGGCTACCTACCTGCAGGACACCATGCTGTTCAAGGGCAGGGAAGGGCAACCCCCCTTCCTGGCCGCTCTGCACGGGGTATCCGGCACCCACCATCTCTACCTGAAGGTCACCGGGGACAAGGGAAGGGAGACCATCACCATGGACCGCAGTCCGGATCGGAGGGAGACCCTCTACTACTACTTCGCCC
The DNA here is from genome assembly GCA_027493295.1 of Candidatus Versatilivorator vitaminiformans. Classification (GTDB taxonomy): domain Bacteria; phylum Acidobacteriota; class Terriglobia; order Versatilivoradales; family Versatilivoraceae; genus Versatilivorator; species Versatilivorator vitaminiformans. The sequence goes on from JAPVWS010000324.1 coordinate 3,575, forward strand.
CCCAGCTCATGGACATGCAGCGGACCTTCCAGGGCGACAGCTACCAGACCTTCGATGTCATTCGCAAGAAGACCCAGGTGTTTCTGGCCGGCTACTACTCCTACCTGGAGAGGGACGGAAGTCTCTTCCCGGTGGACCAGGTGCCGGTGGACTGGTCCCCCCGCCACTTCAGGCCCGGCTGGATCGACGAGTCGATGTTCTCCGCCAAGTCCTAGCCGGACCCGTAGCCGACCGAGAGCTCGATTCGGCTCACCCTCACCGGTCGATCGGCGCCCGGGCGGCGCTGCTTGAGGCGCAGCCGGAGTTGGTTGTCGCCGCGGGTCAACCGCGCCACCGGCACCTGCAAGCGCAACCCGTCGAAGTCCATATCCAGCCGCCGCCGGGGGGGGAATCCCAGAATTCCCTGACTCGGGGGGATGTCCAGGTGGCATTCGATCCGTGCCAAGTCCTCCACCGCGTCCAACTCCTCCGGTTCGAGGAGGCGGCCATTGAGCGTAAACTCCAGTACGTCTCCCGGCAATCCTTCCAGGCCGACCAGCAACTCGGCCCGGCGGGGGGGGTTGGATGCGGAAGAGATCTCGTCGGCGATGGGCAGGGTGACTGTTTGGGCCGCTCCCTCCCTGCCCAGGGTGAAGGGAAGCAGGGCCGCCTTGGTCATGGTGTTGAATCGGACCGAATCGGAACGGGGGGAGCGTCCGGTTCGGTGTGCCTCGAATTGCTGCACCACGGTGTAGCGCTTTTCCTTGTCCTTCAGCAGGCCCGGATCGGCAATCTCTCGCAGCAGGGGGCTGCGCCACTTCCCGTAGAAGAACCAGTTGAAAGTGTAAAGTCCGTCGGCCCCGTCCCGCCAGAGGTTGGCGGCACTGCCTCGAATCACCTCGTCGGGATACATGGCATAACCGTTGCCAAAGGGATAGAGGCTGGGATAGATCGGCAGGCGGCGGCCGCCCATGAGCTCTCTGAACCCGGATAGGCCCCGACTCTCGGTCAGTCCCTGGCCCAGAATCAGAATGTCGACCAGCCCCTCCCGGATCCATGTCGGGACTTCGAATCCTCCTTCCAGGCACCACTCCACCCTCTCGGGCACCCGCACCGCGATCTCGATGGGTCGGCCCCTTCTGGCCGCCTTCTGCTGAAGACTTCGCCTCACGGCTCGCATGAACTCGGTCAGATACTTGCCCTTTTCACGCTCCAGGCCCCGAGGGAAATAGAAGGTGTGCCGGAGCCAGTCGAGCTCGATGCCGTCGAAGTCCCAGCGATCGAAGAACTCCTCGACAACTCGGAGCTTCAGCTCCCGGACCGGAGCCACCTCGAAATTCAGGGCGCTCCACCAATCCAGATCGGGAACCAGCCAGTCGGGATTGATTCTCTTGAACGTGGGGAGCTCGGGGTTGGGAAGCGTGCCCCGGGGGTGCTGCCCATCGTGGATATCGTTCATCCGGAGCGACACAAAGGCGCTCATCCCTCTCCGGCGACATTCATCCACGATGATCTGAGGCGGGTTATGGCCGGAATCGGCCAGGCTCTTGGGGTTCAGGTACTGGTCCCTGGGATCGACCTCGATGCCTCCGTGCCAGGTCCTGCTCTCAGGGAACTGGAACCGGTCGGCCTCGCCGGGCCATTCCAGGACGTTGCTCTGGTACTCGGCCACGTTGCCGCTGCCAAAGCTGAACAGCAGGGTGTCGACGCCGCTGTTCTCGATGGGAGCGAAGACCAGGTCGGTAAATTCCCTCCGGCTCAAGGGTTCGCTGTTCTGAGGCAAGGCGGCGCGCCCCCAGCAGTGAATCATGGATCCATCGCAGTTGAACAGGAGCCGACCCGGCCTGGAGTCGTGGGCGTCCGCCCTGCCGGGAGCGGCCAGGCAAGCCAGCCCTCCGGCTCCCGCCAGGAGAAAGCGGCGCCGGCTGATCGGGGGACTGTTGGGGATGTTAACGGAACCAGTCATAGTTGAGCCCCAGAGAACGGTCGGCCAGGGGAAGGTCGACTCGAGCGCCCCCCTTTCCGGAAGACAGCTTGAGGGCGATCTCCACTTCCAGAGCCACGGCCACTCGGCGTCCCGAGTTTTTGGGCTCGTCCAGCCGGCCCTCCATGCAGTCCACCAC
>JAPVWS010000325.1 GCA_027493295.1 Candidatus Versatilivorator vitaminiformans
ACCGTAGTGACCGCTACGCTCTTCGGTCGCGAGCACGCGCTGAAGGGAAAATTCCTGCGCCATGATCATGCCCCCTGGTGAGAAATGCGGGCTAGCGCCTCGGCCATACCAGAGCGCCCAGTGGCACTGACGCCAGGACCGCCCAGACCAGGGCCGCCACCTCCAGTCCCGCCTGTCCCCGGGCGAGCGCCTGCAATCCGGCCAGCAGGCCCACAGCCATGCCGGCCCGTACTCGAGCCGAAGAAAGAGGCATCCCTGTGGCGTCGGCCAGGGATGTTACCCTACGGGTTCGCCGCACGGTCAACCCGTAGGCGACTGTAACGATCAGGAGCAGTCCCGTGGCAGTTGCCGGCAGAGTTTCCGGGGTCCACGACAGCCCCTGCCGACCCAGGCAGAACCAGGTAGCGGCCAAGCAGATACCGGCGAAAAACCATTGACGGCGAAGACCCTCCGCCATGGAAGCGTCCAGCCCAAAGGCCAGGGCGCCGATCAGCCCCAGTCCGGGAAAAGCCCCGTTCCAAGCCGCCCAAACGGTGAGCGCCGCCACAAACACCGAATCGATAACCCGCGCCGGCGGACCGACGCTGCGGTTGACGATGCGTACCAGGAACTGGACCGCAAACAGGAGCAGCAGGCTGGAGGATTCCACGGTCAGGAAGGCGCCGAAGGTCAGCAGCAGGCTGAGGAAGGCAAGCTGTTCCAGGTCCGGAGCCAGCTCCCGTGCAAACGCCCAGCCGGCCACGACCGCAGCCGCCCCAAACAGCGCCGCTTGCGCGATTTCCGGCAACCCGCTTCCCCGTAGCAGGGCCATGGCCGCCGCCACGCCGGCGGCCGCCGGCAGCAGGAGCAGGACAGCAAGATTGGTGGGGTACCGGGGATCGAGGGTCCGCGCGATGAAGGTGATGCGATAGAGGATTTTCACGGGTTCCTGCCGGGCCGGGAGCGAGGCAAAGTCAATTCTACCCGCAACTTTTGTCTCAATGGAACCACGCCGCGCGTTTACAATGGCTTCCCGTACTGCGTCCGACGGTCGAGTCCGACGCCGTCCGGGCGTGAAGTGTCGGCAGGGATCGGCAGCCCGATCCACTTGAGGGATTGTCCACGAGAGACCAACAAGAGTCACCCACAATGGAAAACGGCGAACCACGAATGGACACGAATGAACACCAGTAAACGGATTGATGACGTGTTGATCGCGCGGTGTCACAACCGAGACCGAGGGGTTATCTACGCAGGACACGAAGTCATACCAAAGCAACAAGGTTACAGAAGTATTTGGGCGCCGCTCGTCATCGAATCAGTTCCATATGCATTTGTGTCTATTCGTGTCCATTCGTGGTTCGTCTTTAGTTGAAGATCGGCCGATTTCACGCAAATGATACGCACCGCAGGGATGGGGGCCGGCTTTTCTCATGCGCCCCTGCTTCACCCTGCATGATCCGTCCAGTCGTATGGGACGGGGCCCTGCTTACCGGCTTCGTTCAAGGTCTCCCCATGTACGCCTTCCTGGACTTCTTCTTCATGGTCTTCCACACCGTTCAGATCGTGTTCAACCTGACCGGATGGATCTGGAAGCGAACTCGCCGCTTCCACCTGGGGTTGATGACCCTCACCCTCTTTTCCTGGTTCGGACTGGGATGGTTTTACGGCTTCGGTTACTGCCCCAGCACCGACTGGCACTGGCAGATCAAGGAAGCCCTGGGCGAAACCGGCCTTCCCAACTCGTTCATCAAGTACTACATGGACCTGCTGACGGGAAAGGACTGGGATCCGGACCTGCTGGATGCCTCGGTGGTATTCTTCGGCGTGGCCGCCCTGGGGATTTCGGCCTGGGTCAACTGGCGGGATTGGAGGCGCCGGGCCCGGCACTCCGGTCCAGGCCGGCACCCCGCCGAGGGCTAGCCCGCATTTCTCACCAGGGGGCGTGATCCTGGCGCAGGCATTTTCCCCTCAGCGCGTGCTCGGGAGCGAAGGGCGTAGCCGTCACTACGTTCGAGCGAGCATGGATGCGCTGAGGGGAAAAGGACCAGCCAGGGCACGCCCAGCGCCGTGTGTAACCGCAAGACGTACCAAATCAGACCCATGAGGTGCTGAAAATAGATGGACTTTCATCTATGAATCGAGCGGCCTGGTGAGAAATGCGGGCTAGACCGTCAGGCAGCGGTCTCGGGCAGCCACCTCCCACCGCTCCAGTATGCGTCCCCGGCTGACCACCACCACTTCCCTGTTCAAGGCGGTGGTGGGACAGATATGCCAGGGAATGGCCGCCAGCTCGTCTCCGGGACGCAAACTTCCGGCCCGAGAGGTCTCGATCACCAGGTGCTCTTCGTTCTGCAGGACCAGCTCTGCGTCGGGCAATTGGGGGAAAACCGCCCGCGTTTCCATGGGTTGGTCGGAGGCCACGGCCTTGTAGCCCAGGTCCAGCGTGACCCGGTTCTCTCCCGGCAGGCTGATGACGCGGGTCAGAACGACCGCTGCCGGCACGAAAGGGAGATCGGGAAAACCGGTTCCATATCCGGCGTCGTGGAAAATACAGGCGCCCGGGCTGAGCTCGATGGCCGGATCCTCCATCCCGGCATAGACGGGAAAGGTCACCGACCCTCCGCAGACCAGGCGCGGCACCTCCCAGCCGGCAGCCGTCAACTCCCGGCGAAAGCCGTCCACTTCCCGGAATTGCTTCTTCACCGCGGCCGTCCGTTCCGCCAGCGACGGATGGCGCACGTGGCCGTCGTAAACGTGGAATCCCCCCGCCCGCAGCCCCGGGCTTGCAGCGATCTGCCCGTAGAGCCGGCGGGCTCGGTTGCCGGCCGGGAGACCGGTGCGCTGCTGGCCGGTATCCAGGTCCAGCAGAACCTCCACCTGCTGTCCGGCTTCGGCCATGGCCCCGGACAGGGCTTCCACCGGTTCGGGGTGGTCGGCGATCACCATGAACCGGACCTCCGGAAAGGCTTGCACGAAGCGCACGGCCCGCTCGATGTTGCGCCCCACCAGGTGGTAAGCCAGCATAACGTCCCGCGCGCCGGCCCGAGCTACCATTTCGCACTCGGCAAAGGTGGCCGCCTTGAACTTGCCGATGCCCTGCTGCAACTGCAGTTGCACGACCTCCCGGGTCTTGTGGGTCTTCACGTGGGGCCGCAGGCGGGCCGGGTCGCCGGCCATCGCCACCATCCGGTCCAGGTTTTCCCGCACCAGTTCCAGAAAGACCACCAGCGCCGGCGTGGCAAGTTGACGGCTGTCCTGGATGCGGTATCGATCGGGCATGCGTCCTCTTAACCCGCGGATTCGGCGGCGCGGGCGCGGTCGACCTCGCCGGTCTTCACCAGGAACAACAGGAAGACCGGGGCGACGGTGAGGATCCCCGCCAACCCCAAGGCCCACTGGTAGGAAACCAACTGGTCGGCCGCGCCTCCCTGCAGCCAAAGCAACCATTCTCGCAGCGGGCCGGCCAGCCAGTTCCCGATGACGTGGGAAACGTTGGACAGCGTCATATAGGTAGTGAACACCGTTCCCGCGGCCACGGTCCAGGAGATCCTCATGGCCATGGATAGGAATCCGACCGAACCGATGGCCGCCAGGGTCTCGTAGGAAAGCAAATAGGACATGGCGAACCACTCCTCGTTCCACAGGCCGGGGAATGCCGCGAAGATCGCGGCAGCCGCCCCATAGCCGATATAGCCAATCGAAAGGATCAGCCGCCTCCCATAGCGGTCGGCCAGGTATCCGCCCCCCACGGCGCCCAGGATAATGGGAGCGGTGGCATACAGTCCGGAGGCTCTCGAAAACTCCACATCGGTCCAGCGGGGACTCAGGTGCTGGGTGTAAAGCACGTTGGAGAGGACTTCGTTGACTCCCAACCCGATCAGCTTGGCCAGGGTGAACACGATGAAGATCCAGGTGGTCGTCAGCGAAAACGCCCTGAGAACACTACCCAGGGTCGCTAACGGGTTGCGTACGCTCCCGACGGTGGTGGAGGCAGCCCGGCCGGCGCTCCAGGGGAACCGCTTCTCGCCCCGCCGCTCCAGGAAGACGATGGGGACCAGCATGATGGCCAGCAGCAGGAGCACCTGAACGACCGCGCAGGCCTCCAGCCCCCACACGTTGATGATATGGGAAAGACTCCAGGCGCCCACCCCTTTGCCGATGAGCTTGGAGGCCCACATCAAACCGTTGGTCCGCCCTTGCTCCCGGGGAGGCAGAATGTCGACCGCCAGAGCGTCGGTGCAGACGTCCTGCAGGGAGGCAAAGCAGTTGTGCACAAAGTACATGTAGAGGATGAACTTCAACTCCTGGGAGGGATCGGCGATGCCGATGAACCCCAGCAGCGTCAGCGCCATCATCAACTCGGAACCGATGATCCAGGGCCGCCTTCTCCCCATGGAGCGGATGGTGAAGCTGTCCATCAAGGGGGCCCAGATCAGCTTGAAGGACCAGGGCACCAGGATGATGGCCTTGAGGTTGCCGATATCGCTGTCGGGAATCTGGTAGTTGTAGGAGAGATAGGAGGGCAGCGAAATCAACATGAATCCCCAAGGAATCCCCTGGGCGAAATAGAGCGCGCACAGGGTCACTGTTCGCTGCCATCGAGTGTCAACCAATGCCATTGAAAGTATCGACCTCCCGGGTGTCCTTGAAGCCCGCCCGCGGCAAAGCAGCCCAAACTCTACCAGCCGCCTACCCTTCCCGCAAGGGACAAGCCCGCCACTACTCCTTCACCACATAGATCGGGCTCGACCAGGCCATGTGCCCGTCCTCCTGAACCACTTTCACCAGGATCGGATTGTCCCCCCGGCGACAGTCTGCGGCGGGAAGCTTGAATGTGAGCTCACAATCGGCTGGGCCGTCAGCGGCCGGCAGCCTGTAGAGCGAGATGCGCTTGTCCAGGCCGCCCAGGGGCCAGGTTTTGCCCTCCGCTCCCAGCCCCTGGAGCCCCGCCTCAAAACAGGCCTGGCGAGTGTCCACCCGGACCCGGCCGGCTTCCGCCCGGGCCAACTCCAGGATCAGCCCGGCCACGCCGCCGGTGGTGATGGATTCCCATTCGAGCCGGGTGGGGCCGGCTTGCCGGCAGGGAAGATCGGGATTGTGGAAATTGAAGGCGGTCACCCCCTGAATCCGATTACCGGACAGGGTCAATGACCCCTTCCAGTCGACCTGCCGGCCTCGCCCCCGCACCTCGGCACCCTCCCAGAGCAGCTTGATCCGGTCGGAAAGATCGGCGGCGGTGCCGGTTCGAAAACACTCCACCACCTGCGTTCCATTACGAACCTCCACCCGCTCGATGGGGGCGGTTCCGCAGACCCGGATGCGAAACTCGGGACCCGAACCGGACCCAAGCTGGAGCAGGCCCCCCATCGGCATTCCATCGTCGGTTTCGACATCCAGATAAATGCGAGCTCCGGTAGTTGCGTAGACCCGCCGGGCCCGATAGGCCTCCCAAACGCTTTGGCGGGTCAGGGCCTCGGCCAGAACGCATGTGAGTCCTCCGTAGCTGCCGAAGTTGCCGGCCCCCGGATAGCTGGCCCCGGGGCGGCCCTTGTGTCCGTCGGAATTGGCCACGATCGCCAGGCGATGCCCCCGGGCAAAGGCGTCCGCCAACATCCATTCGAAAGTCCCCCAGGCCGAATGAACCTCCACCGCCCATTCCAGCCCGGGGTCGTGGCGGCTCAGGTCGGCAAAGCGTCCTCCGACGTGGGGGACCACCATCACCTCCCGCCCGCAAGCCCGCAAGCGGGCAAACAGTTCCTCCACGGTCGGGCAGCAGGGCTCGCGGGCCTGGGCCGGGGAGAGCAGGGCGCGGGAGCTGCGGGCCATGGGCCCGCCTTCATCGCGGAAAACCACGTTGCGGTCCCCACCGAGAGCGGTATTGCCGCTCCATTCCCAGCCGGGAAAGGTCACCAGGCGTTCCGGTTCATGGAATTTGCGGGTGGTGTCCTGGATCTTCCTCCAGAAGCCGTCGGTGATCTGAAAGTCGTTGCCCTGGTGGGAGCAGATGTCCAGGAAGGCGTAGTCGCGGGCAAAGCGGAAGTAGTCCCCGATGGAATTGGTTCCGATGGTTTCCTCGCTCTGGCCATGGAGATCGGCCCAGTATCTCCCGAAAAGACGGTTTTTCGCGGGCGCCCCACCGGATTGCCCCAACGATCCTCCAGCTTGCTCCGGACCGGAATCGGCTTGCCGACTGCGGCCAGGGTGGGAGCCACGGCCACCAGGCGCACCGGCTCGCCGGCCACAACACAGAACGTGGGAGAATCCGGCAAGCGGTCGAAGGAATAGGTGGCGAAGCGGTCGACCAGCACCCGCAGCTCGAACGTTTTCTCAGCGAAGGTCTGAATTCGCCAACCGGGCGAGCCGCGGCTGCAATCGCCCAGCGTCAGTTCGATCCGATCCCCCTGGCGCAGGAATCCCTGGACGACTTTCAGGTGAAGCGTCCTGCCCCAGGGTCTGACGTTGTCCTTGGAGTCGTAGCGCAACCGCAGTCGGGCGCCGTTGGAAGCCCGGGCGGTGGTGTAGTTGGGGGCGTTCGGCCGATCGAACTGGGGCACGCCGCAATCGGTGGCATAGCGCATCGACACCTTGATGGAGCCGGTGTCGTCGATGCCGTAGAAGCCGGCCGTGTAGGTCAGCCGGCAGGTCCGGTAACTGCCGGCAACCACCCGGCCGCGCAGACTGCAGCTCACCTGCCCGAGAGAATCGGAGCTGGTCATCAGGCTCTGGTCTCCTCAACCAAAAAACGGCACTCGGCACTTTGTCGATACGAGTTCAGTGGGCCATCAGCGCTTCCCTGCGGATCGTTGGAGGAAAAACAACCGATCGTTTCAATGAAGTGGTGGAGAATTTTTTAACCACAAAAGGCACAAAAGCCACAATTTGTGTTTTTGTGCCTTTTGTGGCCATTCCCGGTAGACGTCCGGTTGCCGAATACTGCGAAAGGCTCAACTCATTAATCAGTAAATTGGTGTTCATTCGTGTCCATTTGTGGTTCGTCTTTCCCCTTCTTGGGTATCCGCATCGACGATCCACGGACGAACTTATCCTGGCCGAAGCAACTATTCTATAGGACAATAGCAGGCCGGGCGTCACGCGGAACGCCACCCCGAAAAATCTCAAATGATTCCACGAATCCTCTTCCCCCTGCTGCTGGCGGGGCTGATCTCCTGCAGTCCCATGGCCGCCGAAAACCCTTCCCTGGTGCTGGACCGTCCGATGCCTCCACCGGCCTGGGCGCTGATGGAGCGCGAGCTGCTGCGCCTCAACTCCGAAGCCTGCGAGATCTTCGCCGCCAAGTATGTGGATGAGCGAGGCCACCTGCTGCACACGCCCCGCTGGGGAACTCTGGACGGACCCGACGACGCCATCGAAACCTTTCACAACTGGACGCTGCTACATGCGCTGGGGGCGTCCGATTCCGTTCTGGAGCTGTTCAAGAAGGCGCTGGAGGGACACCTGCACCAGTATGGCCAGATCCGGACCACCCTGACCGACCTGGCCCGGGAGGGCGCCTACCACCGCGAATTCATCACCATGTCGGACTGGTTCCATACCGGGGAGGGGATGCGGGCATTCATGTTCCAGGGGCTCTCCGAACCGGGTTCGTCTCGTCTGCGGGAGCGCATGAAACGCTTCGCCGGGCTCTACATGAACGAGGATCCGGAAGCGCCCAACTACGACCCCGAGCACAGGATCATCCGCAGCATCTGGAATGGCAGCAAGGGCCCCATGCTCCGCAAGGCCACCACCTACGATTGGGTGGGAGATCCGGTCCCGGGCCGCTTTCACCTCCTGCACAGCCCTTTCGGCCGCAGCAAGATGCTGGACCTGGAAGAGGTCTACCCCAAGATGCTGGCTCACTGCGACGAATACCTCGACAGCGTGGGAGACCATCCGCTCAACCTGGCGGCCACCAACCTGGCCCTCAACGCCTACATGCTCACTCGGGAGCCGAAATACCGGGAGTGGGTCCTGGAGTACGTGGGTGCCTGGAAGGAGAGAATCGAGGCCAACGGGGGCAACATCCCCACCAATATCGGTCTGGACGGCACCATCGGCGGGGAGTATGGCGGCAAGTGGTACAAGGGAACCTATGGATGGAATTTCACCATCTTCGACGGTGAAATCGAGCGGATCGCCCATCGGAACACCTTTGCGGCGGGCAGTTGGCCGGGCTTCGGCAACGCCTACCTCTTGACCGGCGATGCCGGTTACATCGATACCCTGCGCCGCCAGATGGACAACATCTACGCTCAAGAGAAGGTCGTCGACGGCCGGCTCATGGTTCCCCAGATGTACGGGGACCCCCGCGGCTACAAATTCAGCGGCCGGGAAGAGTGGTACCGCTGGACGACCAACCTTTTTATCGACCGCCTGATGGAAATCTACCTGTGGTCGATGGACCGCAAGGACCTGGAGCGCCTGCCTCGAACCGATTGGATCGGCTTCCTGGAAGGAGCCGACCCCGAGTACCCGGAGAAAGCTCTGCGAAAAGACTTCGAGAGCCTCCGCGCCACCATGCAGGCTATCGAAGAGGATCCGACCACGCCCGAGACCCGGTTGGCCGACTGGCTCCTGGATCTCAATCCGGCCAGAACCGGCAACCTGGTCAACCTGATGCTCGGAGGCCACCTGGCCGGTAGGATCTGGACCCTGCACACTCGCGTTCGCTACTTCGATCCGGAGCGCCGGCGATCCGGCCTGCCCCGGGACGTGGCCGCCCTGGTCGAAAAACTGACGGGCGACAGCCTGACCCTCACCCTGGTGAACACCAGTCCCTTGCATCCCCGCGACCTGATCGTCCAGGCCGGGGCCTACGCCGAGCACCGGTTTCAGAGCGTGACCCTGAACGGAAAGACCACCCCCATCGAGGGGTCGTCGATCAGGTTGCGTCTGAAACCCGGCTGCGGCAGCCGGTTGGTATTCTCCATGCAACGCTATGCCAACCAACCCAGGCTGGCCATGCCCTGGGACCCCAGGTAGGAACC
>JAPVWS010000326.1 GCA_027493295.1 Candidatus Versatilivorator vitaminiformans
ATGTACGGGGAGAACCTGAAGCGGTTCCAGAGTGCCGGGGGCCTTCGGTTCATACAGGGCCTGGAGAGCGTTCTCAAGGAGCGGGAGGACTACTTTCAGGCCATGGCCGATCGCTGCCGCCAGATCGGTATCCAGTTCTTTGTGACCGTGCGGATGAACGATGCCCACGACAGTCCCAAGGGTTGGAACGCGGTCGATCTCTACAGCCGGTACAAGAGGGCTCACCCGGAACTGCTGCTGGGAGACTCTGTCCATCCCAGTTTTGCCACCGGATTCGATTTCGCCTATGAGCAGGTACGGCAAAACAAGTTCAAGGTCATCGAAGAAATCGTCCAGGATTATGATCTGGATGGCATCGAGTTGGATTTCCTGCGGCACCCGGCCTTTTTCAAGCCCGACGAGGCTTTCCGCAACCGCCACCTGATCACCCAACTGGTTCGCAAGGTGCGAGCCCTGGTGGACCGGGCCTCGGAGAGTCGCGGCAAACCCTTTCGACTGGCCGCCAGGGTCCCTTTCACCTTCAACCTTGCCTTCAAGCTGGGATTCGACGTCCCCACCTGGATCGAGGAAGGCCTGTTGGACGTGGTGACGGCGGGAACCCCGCGGGGCCATGAATCCGACCTGTCCATGCAGGAATACGTGGAATTCGTTGGCGGCCGCGAACTCACCCTGCTGGGACAGATCGGCCTGTATCACCCCGCCGAGCAGACCCGGGCCACGGCCTTGAACTACTGGAAACAGGGCGTGGACGGAATCTATCTCTTCAATTGGTACGCTCCCCTGTGGGACCGGGAGCTTTGGCGCAAGTCACTGGTGGAGATCGGAGACCCCGGCCTGTTGAAGCACCGGGACAAGCGCTACCTCATCGATGAGCAGGTCGGCTCCCTGTGGCGGCGATCCCACCCCAAGGCCCAGCTTCCGCTGAAGATCCAGCAGGAAAAGGTGGGAGGACCCGCTCGGATCCGGTTTTTCGTTGGCGATGACGTGCCGGCGGCCGCGGCCGAGGGCAAGTCGGTCAAGGCCAAGCTGGTCATGCGCCTGGAACAGCAAATGGATGACGACGATCTGCAGTTCCGGTTGAACGGTGTGGATCTTTCCAGAGAAAAGGAGGAGGTTCGGCGGGAGCCCACGCTCTTCGGCAGTCGAGACTTTCTCCACCTGCCGTTCCCGGCCGACATCCTCAAGTGCGGATTCAACCGGTTGGAACTGGTTCTTAAAAAGCGCAACCCGCGCCTGGCGGTACCCCTGGTCCTGGCGCAGATGAGCGTGAAGATCGACTACGGCGGCAAGGGATAAATCACCGGGAATCGAGGGCAAGGAAATGGTCAAGGACAACGGAAGCTACGCCGAGCAGTATCGGGAGCAGGGATACCTGGTGGTGGAGGGTCTGCTAACAGCCGAAGAAGTGCAGCAGGTGAGGCAACGGACCGAGGATCTGATTTCCGGCGCCGTTCCGGGATATCCGATGGAGGATATCGAGCTGGAGCCGGGCGCCGAGAGGGTGGAGCTGGCGACGGTGCGCAAGCTGAACCGCCCCGCCGATAACGATCCGGTATTTCTGGCTCATGCCGGCCACCCCCGGATTCTGTCCATCGTGGAGTCCATGATCGGTCCCGACATCAAGCTCTACAACAGCCAGTGCTTCATGAAGCCGCCGGGAGGGGTGGAGAAGCCCTACCACCAGGACTCGGCCTACTTCGCCATCGAGCCCATGGACCTGGTGACCTGCTGGACGGCGCTGGACGACGTCACCCTGGAGAAGGGACCCATGTATGTGATTCCGGGAAGCCACCGGCAGGGGGTTCTGGATCACAGCCAGCCCTGGGTGGTGCGAGACCGGCGAGACAAGCAAGTGCCCGACGAGGCCCTGGACCTTGGCCGGGAAACGCCCCTGCTCATGCCGGCGGGTGGTTGCTCCTTTCACCACAGCCTGCTGCTGCATCGCTCCACGCCCAACCGTTCCACCACCTCGCGGCGCGGTCTGGCCGTCCACTACATGTCGGCCCGCTCCCGCTGGACCGACGACAGCCGGCCCCAGCCGAACTATGTCCTCCTGCAGGGCAGGGAATACCCCGGCTGCGTGTAAGATTGGAGATCGGTTCCTTCCGCATCGGCCGGGCTGCGGCACGGCTGGCCGGCGCGCGCCCCCTCGAGCAGCAAGAGGGGGTGGAGGGTGCACCCCACCCGGGAGCGCGGGCGTCCCGCCCGCATGCTGTCCCGTTACGTGCCGCTCAGTTTCCCTGCGATGGGGCACCTGGCCACCCTGCCGGCGGGAAAGCTATGGGCCCAGCAGAAGCATAGTCCTGGCGCCACCCGGGAGCGCGGGCGTCCCGCCCGCATGCACTGCCGTCGCGTGCCGCTCAGTTTCCCTGCGATGTGGCACCCGGCGACCCTGCCGGCGGGAACGGTATGAGCCCCGCCGAAGCAGAGTCCTGGCGCCACCCGGGAGCGCGGGCGTCCCGCCCGCATGCACTCCCGTTGCGTCCCGCTCAGTTTCCCTGCGATGCGGCACCCGGCCACCCTGGCGGCTGGAACGGTATGAGCTTGGCTGAAACAGGGCCCTGACGCCGTTACCGGACGACCCGGGTCGAGGAGATGGGCGAGGCCTTGCCAGTGTTGTGCGGGCGGGACGCCCGCGCTCCCGGGTGGGCCTTCATCCCATGACGTCTTCGCAGCATTTGCCCACATTTCTCACCGGGCAGCCCGCAAACCCTTCCAGATGCTGTAGCACATACCCAATAGCACCAGTGCGAACGGAAAGCCGGTCACCAGCGAAGCCGTCTGCAGAGCTACCAGTCCGCCGCTCACGAGCAAAGTGATGGCGACGATTCCTTCGAATACGCACCAGAAGACGCGCTGAGCGACCGGCGCATCCAACTTTCCTCCAGCGGTGATGGTGTCGATGACGAGCGAACCGGAATCGGACGAAGTGACGAAGAAGATGACTACCAGGAGGATGCCGATAATCGAGGTGACGCCGGCGAGCGGCAGCGCCTCCAGCATCCTGAACAGGGCCAGTTCCGGTTGCTGGGCCTGCACCGCCTCGACCACCGCGGTATGGCCGCCATTGAGATAGTGCGACAGCGCGGTGGCCCCGAAGACGTTCATCCAGAGCGCGGAGACCAGCGTCGGGACGATCAGCATGCAGCCGACGAGTTCACGCACGGTGCGGCCGCGCGAGACCCGGGCGATGAACATGCCGACGAAGGGCGACCAGGAGAGCCACCAGGCCCAGAAGAAGGTGGTCCATCCGTGCATGAAATCGAAGTCGGTCCGACCCGCCCAGTTGCTGAGCGGTCCGATCGTCGCCAGGTAGTGGCCGAGGCTGTCGGCGAACCCGGCCAACAGGTCAAGGGTCGGCCCCACCGCCAGCACGAACGCGAGCAGCAGCAGGGCCAGCAGCAGGTTGGCCTGACTCAGGCGCTTGACTCCTCTGTCCATCCCGGCGACCACCGATGCCACGGCGATAAACGTGATGATGGCGATTATCAGCACCTTGGTGGTGCCGGTGGCCGCTACGCCGAATATATGAGCCAGCCCCGCCGCCGTCTGCTCGGCGCCCAGGCCGAGCGAGGTGGCCAGTCCGAAGAGCGCGGCAAACACCGCCAGGACATCGATCAGGTGGCCGAACCGGCCCCATACCGCCTTGCCCAGGACAGGGTAGAACGCCGACCGCAGCGTCAGCGGCAACCCGAGATTGTAGGCGGCGAAGGCGAGCGCGAGCGCGACGATCGCGTACATTGCCCAGGGGTGCAGGCCCCAGTGAAAGATAGCGGCGGCGAATGCCATCCTTTGCGCGGCGGCGGTGTCGGCGGCGTCGATCCCGAGCGGCGGATTACGGAAATGGGTAATCGGCTCCGCCACCCCGAAGAACATCAGGCCGATGCCGATCCCGGCCGCGAACAGCATGGCGAACCACGACCAGGTGGAGTAGTCGGGTTTGGCATCCGGACCGCCGAGGCGAATGCGGCCGAGCGGAGTCACCACCAGCAGCAGGCAGAACAGGATGAAGATGTTGCCGGCGCCCAGGAACACCCAGTCGAACGTCGAAGTGAGCCAGGTGTGCAGCGCGTCGAAAGTGGCGGCCGCAGCCTCTCGAAACGCCAGCACGCCGACCACGAATGCGATGATGGTGAGGCTGGATACGGCGAAGACCGGGTTGTGAATGTCGAGCCCCAGGAACTGGATGTTGTCCCGGCCAATCCGGTAGTCGGTCTGGGTGTCGTTGGTGGGCATGGGGAATCCGAAGCGTACCGGGTTTCCCGGAGAATTCGGCTGTCGACTCCGGACTCCGGGACTGCAGTATCCGTTGGCAATGATACCCCGGCTCGCAATCGATCCCCAGCCGAGGAATGAGCCATCCCGGCTGAACCCCCCAATGTGGGGGCAAACCTTGTGGTTGCCCAATGGTTTCCGATCGCCCGATCAGCGCCATATAGGGGGCACAAAATGGACGCCCCGACGGTCTATTGAGCGATTGTAGGCTTGCTCCGGGACTGATAGAGTAGGTCCTTTGCTCCGCTCGGCAATAGAGAACGCCCGGGTTGCTGATTACCATCGCCAGCTTCGACCACACCCTCGACGCCAACCTAGCCAAGACCCGGTTGGAAGCAGAGGGGATCGACTGCGTTCTGACCAACGAGCATACCGCCGGCATGAATTGGGTCTGGGCTCCGACCATTGGCGGCGTGGGCCTCCAAGTGCTGGAATCGGATGCCCGGAGAGCCTTGGAGATCCTTGATGGCAAGCCCGACGACGAGGACGGAGTGGATGAGGATTAGCTGGTTTTTTGCCGGGGCCCGCAACTCTCGGGAATGGCGGGGAGGCGGATGGAGGCGCTCCCCGTTGAGAAATCAGCTCCAGGTCTGAGAGAACGGGAAGCGGACGTCGGGCTTTGCCAGCTTCGAGAACACTCATAGGAGGACGGGACAAACATGGAAATCGCATTGATGGCGGCAAGCATGCTGGAGAGATCCTGGGAGGAGATGCTGGACTCCTGCAAGAAGCACGGCATTCGCCTGGTGGAGGCCTGCGGGGGCGGGCACATTCCCAAGGTCCACTACGACCCGGTCAAGCTGGCATCCTCGCCGGCCGAGTTCGAAGCCTTCAAGCGCAGCCTGGAAGAGAGGGAGATGCAGATCTGTTCCTTCGGCTGCCACGGCAACCCCATCCATCCCAACCCGGCCATCGCCGAGGGCGCCCATGCCGACCTGGTGGCCACCTGCAAGTTGGCCAGCCGGTTGGACGTTCACCACATCAGTCTGCTGGCCGGCACCCCCGCCGGCGGTCCCGACGACCAGACACCCAACTGGATCATCAACTCCGCCTTCGTCATGTGGAAGGATGCCTACCGCTGGCAGTGGGAGGAG
>JAPVWS010000327.1 GCA_027493295.1 Candidatus Versatilivorator vitaminiformans
TCTCCGGGGAGGGCACAGTGGGCCGGGCCTGGTCCCGGGAGATCCCGAAAGAAGTCTTCTGATCGCCATGATGGAGGAAAGGCGCCCGCCCCTGATGCCACTGGGCGGTCCGCCGCTGGACCCGGAAGTCATCGCAAAGTTCCGCGCCTGGGTGAAGGCAGGCGCTCCCGACGACACGCCGGCCCAGCTCGGCAGGGTTTCGCAGAGCGAGCCTCCCGTCTACACCTCGCCTCCCGTGATTACGGCCCTGGCCTACTCGCCGGACGGTTCTTTGCTGGCCGTCTCGGGTTATCGGGAGGTTCTGCTGCACCGCTCGGACGGTAGCGGACTGGAAGGCCGCCTGGTGGGGCTCTCCGATCGCATCCAGTCGCTGGCCTTCACCCCGGATGGCAAGACCCTGGTGGCGGGGGGCGGAACGCCGGCCCGTTTCGGGGAACTGCAGTTCTGGGACGTCGCCTCACGCAAGTTGACACGCTCGGTCACCGTCTGTCAGGACACTCTCTTCGGGGTGTCCCTCTCGCCCGACGGGTCTCGGGTGGCCTTCGGATGCTCCGACAGCACCGTCCGAATCCATGATGTGGCATCGGGGAAGGAATCGCTGAAGACCAACCACCACGAAAACTGGGTCCTGGGGACGCGCTTCGGCATGGATGGCAAGCGTATCGTCTCGGTGGGACGGGATTTTGCGGCCAAGCTGATGCATGCCGATTCCGGGGCCTTTATCGAGAACCTCAACAAGCTGAGGAAGGAACTGGCGGCCGTGACCCGCCATCCCAGCCGGGACCGGGTGGTGGTTGGCGGCGAGGAGCGAATCCCCTACTACTACCATATGGATCGACCCAAGAAGATCTTCGCCGGCCAGGAAGGCACCTTGATTCGCGCCTTCGAACGCCAGTCGGGAGAGATTTTCGCCCTGGAGTTCAGCGCCGACGGGCGGAAGCTGGCGGTAGCCGGGGCGGGAGCCGAGGCCGCCATCTATGACGTGGAGAGCGGCGAGCGCCTGGCGGCCTGCACCGGGCATGAGGCCGGGATCTATACCCTCGCCTTCCACCCGGGAGGCCGGGAGTTGGCCATGGCGGGGTTCGAGGGACGAGTTCGGATCCACGAGGTGGCGTCGGGGAAGCTGTTGCGTGACTTTGTTCCGGTTCCGATGAAAGCGGAGATGGCGGCCTCCGGTCCATAGGTCCGAGGACTTGACGGCTGGGGAGAAGAGGATGATGGAAAACCACCGACGTCGCTGGGGGGCTGGCCGGAGCACCGGGCTGCTCGGGATCCTGATGCTTGGGGCACTGGCGTCTTCGGCTCTGGGCGCCGGCCCGTCCCTGAAGCGGCTGGACCCGCCCGGAGCCCAGCGGGGAACCGCCTTCACCCTCACTCTGGTCGGACGTCACCTGCAGGCAGCCGAGATCGTCTCCGACCTGCCGGGCACATTCACTCCCCTGACCTCTTCCGCTCAGGGTGCCTCGGCGGGCAAGGCGGAGGAAAAACGGCCCTTCCTGGTGGAGTTGCCGGGCGAAACTCCGGTAGGGCTCTACACCCTGAGGCTTCGCTCTCCCGCGGGCTTGTCCAACGCGCTGCTGTTCAGCGTCGGCGCACTGCCGGAAGTGTCAGAAGAAGAGTCCCGCCAACCGGTTCACCGGGCCCTGAACAATTCCGTGGACGGGAGCCAGGCGCTGCAGCTTCCCGCCACGGTCAACGGAACGCTCGCGGGACCCGACCGGGATGTGTACCGCTTCGAGGGCCGTAAAGGGCAACGCCTGGTGATCGAGGTGGAAGCCCGGCGCGCCGGTTCGGCGCTGGATCCGGTCATCCGCCTGTTGACGTCTGAGAAGAAGCAGATCGCCATCTCCAACGATACCCATGGCCTGGGCGTGGACTGCCGGTTGGACGTCTCCCTGCCGGAATCGGGCCGCTACTACCTGATGGTGCACGACGCACGCTTCAGCGAACAGGAACAGAACTTCTACCGGTTGAAGATCGGGGAGTTCGCCTACGCCGCCGGGCTCTTTCCCCTGGGAGGGAGGAGAGGCGAAAAGGTGCCCGTCCGGCTGGTGGGCGGCAACCTCGGGAAATCCATGGAGTTGACGGTAGATTTGAGCCGGGTCGCCCCCGCGGCCGATTTCGCCACGGTGCCGGTGCCGGGCTCTCCGGGGAGCCTCCCGCTCCTGTTTGCGGTGGCTGATCTTCCGGAGACGATGGAGCCGGATGGCGCCGCCGTGGCGAGCCTGGAGCCCGGTACCGTGGTGAACGGACGGATAGAGAGTCCCGGAGAGGTGGACCGTTATCGCCTGGCCGTCAATCCCGGAGAGGAGTGGATGATCCGGTTGGAGGCAGGTGGATTGGGGACCTCGCGCCTCTTCGGCAGATTGACCGCCTACGATGCCGAGGGGAATCGGTTGGCCTCGGCGGGGGACGACATTCCGGAAGTTGCGGTCTTCTCGGCAGTGTTGCGCGGTCTGAGGACCAGTTCCGACCCGTTTCTCAGAGTCAAAGTGCCCGAGGGTGTGCGAGAGCTGCTGGTGGCGGTGGAGGACCTGGTGGAGCGGGGAGGTCCGTTGTTCGGCTACCGGCTCATGGCGCGCCGGCAGGCGGCCGATTTCGTGCTGAGCCTGGCGACCCCCTATCTTAACATTCCGGCCGAGGGCACGGCGGCGGTCGAGGTAGACATTCAGCGCAGGGGGTACCTGGGAGAAATACAGCTCGGCATTCCGGACGCCGGAGAAGACCTGGTGGTCGAAGGCGGGCTGGTTCCGACCGCCTCCCTGGTGCAGGGCGAGAGGGCCCGTTCCGGTTCCGGCCTGCTGACCGTCACTGCCCGCAAGGGTGCGGCGCCGAGGCTGAGAGAATTGTCCGTCTGGGGAGAGGCGGTCCTGGAAGACGGCACCCGGCTGCGCCGGAGGGCGAGAGGTCCCGGATTGATCACCCAGGTTCGAAGCAGCCGGGGAACCGGACGGCCCGATCCCAACAACCGGGACGATCAGTCCCCCTTCGTGGCCCACTGGCTGGGGATGGAGCTCCCGGCCATGGTCTCCGATTCCCCCCTGGCCGCCCTCAAGGTGGAGGGCCCCGAGACTATCCGGCTGGTCCAGGGAATGCAGACTCAGTTGCCGTGGAAGTTCGAGAGTGCCGTGCCCGGGCTTCGCCCTCCGGAACGGGTTGTCGCCAACTCACCTGGATCTCGAGAAGTAAACACGAGGGTGGGCGAGGTCGGCGCCAAGTACATCAGCGAGGGATGGCTGAGGATCGGCACCACGGTGGGAACGCCTGTCCTGAAGTTCAACCTGGTTCTGTCCGGTCCGCTGGACGTGGATGGCGCCCCGGCCACTGTTTACTCGAGGGTCATGACGGTCGACGTGGTGCCGGGATACCGCCTGAGCCTGGCGGGCGAAGGGATCGGATTGACTCCGGGTGGGGGCGGGGAACTGCTGGGCAGGGTCGAACGGGAACCGGCCTTCAAGCAGCCGGTGAGCATCCGGCCGGAAAACTTTCCGCTGGGTGTGTCCTGCCCCCCGCTGGAAGTTCCCGCCGATGAAGACGTATTTCGAGTGGAGTGCCGGGCGGAAGACTCGGCCGCTCCCGGCGAGTATGAGTTCGAGATCACTTCCTCCTCCGTGTTGGCAGGGAGAGAAAAGGAAAAGGTTCCCTACAGCATTGCTCCCGTGCGCTCCAAAATTGTGGTTTCAGCCGGGGAGGATACTGCCAGTATTCTCCCGATCAAGAGGTAAGCGTTTCATGGTTTCAAAGCCGATAACCACCTGTCTTTGGGCGGGCAGCCTCATGCTGGCATTTGCAGGCACGGGTCTGACGGCCGGTGACGGTTCGACCGCGCCGCCGGCTGAAATCCGCGAGCTGCAAGTCCGGCCCGGCGGCCTGGTTTTCAGCAGGCCGGGAGAATTGCGCAGAATCCTGGTCACCGGTATCTCCGTCGCCGGCGAGCGGCTGGACCTGACGGAAACGGCCCGGATCGAGTCGCAAGGCGGGATCGTCGAGTTGGGACCGGACAGTTATCTGCGGGCGGTGCAGGAAGGAGAGACCCGGGTGACGGTTCGGGCCGGCGGGCGCTCGGCCGAGATCGACGTGCGGGTGGATGCCTCGCCCGGTTCCCCAAGGACCACCTTTCTGCGGGACGTCCTGCCCATCATGAACAAGGTGGGATGTTCGCAGGGCGTCTGTCACGGAGCAGCCAAGGGCAAGAACGGGTTCAAGCTCTCCCTGCGGGGCTATGACGCCGAGTTCGACTATCGGGCGCTCCTCTTCGAGATGTCCGGCCGGCGCTTCAATCGAGCCGACCCCCCTCAAAGCCTGATGCTGGCCAAGCCCACCCAGCAGGTCGCCCACGGAGGCGGATTGCGGTTGGAGCTGGGTTCTCCCTACTACAACGCCATCCTGGAATGGATCGATCAGGAGGTTCCCTTTGGCGATCCCAAGTCGGACCGGGTGGTGGAGCTCAAGGTCCATCCGGGGGAGATCTTCATGCACGCCCCCGGGCGCAGCCAGCAGGTGGTGGTGGTGGCCCGCTACGCGGACGGATCGAGCCGGGACGTGACCCGGGAGTCCCACCTCGGTAGCAGCAACGGGGAGGCGGTGGCCGTCGAGGGGAGCGGGGTAAAGGGCATCCGTAGCGGGGAGTCGACCCTGATGGTTCGATACGAGGGTCAGTTCGAGATGGTTCCCGTGACCGTTCTCAACCCCCGGACCGGGTTCGTCTGGGCGGCCTTGCCCCAGTACAACACTATCGATGAACTGGTCGACAGGAAGCTGAAGCGGCTCAGGATACAACCCTCAGCGCCAGCCGGGGACGCCGAGTTCCTGCGCCGGGTCAGCCTGGATCTGACCGGCAAGACCCCTGAGCCGGAGCGGATTCGAACCTTTGTTCAGGATCCGACCGAGACCCATCCTGCGCCGGGTCAGCCTGGATCTGACCGGCAAGACCCCTGAGCCGGAGCGGATTCGAACCTTTGTTCAGGATCCGACCGAGACCCACCGGAAGCGTTCCCGTGCCATCGATGAGCTGATGCGCAGCCAGGCCTACGCCGACTACTGGACCCTGAAGTGGGGCGATCTGCTGCGCAGCAATCGCAAGTTCATGAGCTACAAGGGCATGTGGGCCTTCCGCGAGTGGCTGCGCCAGTCCATCGCCGACAACAAGCCCTACGACAAGCTGGTTCAAGAACTGCTCACGTCCAAGGGGAGCACCTTCGAGAATCCGGCGGCCAACTTCTTTCTCTCGGCTCGCGGTCCCACGGCCGCCATGGAGACCACCACCCAGCTCTTTCTGGGGGTTCGGATGGTCTGTGCCCAGTGCCACGACCATCCCTTTGAAAAGTGGACCCAGAACCAGTATTTCGAAATGGCTGCCTTCTTCTCTGCCATCGGGGTGCGGCCGGGATTCGAAAGCGGCGAGGAAGTGGTCTATCTCAAGCGGGTCGAAAACGAGTTGAAGCATCCCAAGGACGGGCGAGTGGTGAATCCCCGGTTTCTGGTTGCGTCCGGCACCCCGCCATCCATTCCCGCGGCGGCCGAGGGAGACCGCCGGCCGGCCCTGGTCGAGTGGCTGACTTCGAGGGAGAATCCCTTCTTTGCCCGGGCCATCGTCAACCGTGTCTGGAGCTATTTCTTCCACCGAGGGATCATCAGTCCGGTGGACGATATCCGCGCCTCCAATCCCCCCGTCAACGAGGCGTTGCTGGAAGCCTTGGCCGAGGATTTCGAAGAGCACGACTTCGACCTGCAGCACCTGATGAGGACCATCACCAATTCCCGCGTCTACCAGACCACCTTCCGCACCAACCGGTGGAACCGGCATGACGATCGCAACTTCTCCCACCAGATCCCCCGCCGTCTGGGCGCCGAGCCCCTGGCCGACGCCATCGCCCTGGCGACCGGGGTCCGTTTCGAGCTCCCCGAAATGCCGGAAGACTACAGTGCGGTGCAGGTCCCCGATCCCCACGTGGGCAAGGGCGGCTTCCTGGACCTGTTCGGGCGCCCGCAGCGGGAAGAACCCTGCGAGTGCGAGCGCCGCAGCGATGTCAGCCTGCCACATGCCCTCAACCTGGTGAACGGCCCCACCCTGGCCGATGCCGTCTCCGCTCCCGAGGGCCGAATCGCCACCCTCATCCGGCAAGGAAAGTCGGACCGACAACTCATCGAGAATCTCCACCTGGCTACCTTGAGCCGGCCGCCGACCTCTCAGGAAATGCAGGTTGGCGTGAACCATTTGAAGCATTCCGAAAGCCGGGCTGCCGGCGCTCAGGATCTGTTGTGGGCGCTGCTCAACAGCAATGGCTTTCTCTTTAACCGTTGAACCGGTATGATCATCCGAGACTTTTGCAAAATTCCGCAGGTTGTGACGGTCCCAGCGCTGCACGACCAATTTTGCGAAGGGCTCATCCCTAAAAACAAGCAGGCGTTTTCGGAAGGAGGGACAAGATGTTAGTGTTTCCAGGCCGCGGCGGCAGTTTCTGCGATGGACCCACCCGCCGGGAGTTTCTGCGGGTCGGATCCGTGGGTTTGTTCGGTCTCGGGTTGCCTCATTTCCTGGCCATGCAAAAGGCGCAGGCGGCCTCCACGCCCGACCTGGCGGCCAAGTTCGCGGGAGTCCGGGGATTCGGCGCAGCCAAGCACGTGGTGCTGCTCTTTCTGCAGGGAGGTCCCAGCCATCTCGACATCTGGGATCCCAAGCCGGATGCTCCCTCCAACGTCCGTGGCGAGTTCAATCCGATCAAGACCAAGGTTCCCGGTATCCAGCTCAGCGAGACCATGCCCCTGCTGGCCGACCAGGTGGACAAGTGCACCTTGATCCGCTCCATGAGCTATACCCCCAAGGGTCTCTTCAACCACACCGCGGCCATCTACCAGATGCTGACCGGCTACCCTCCCGACAAAGTGGCTCCCTCGGGTCAGCTCGAGCCCCCCTCTCCAGCCGACTTTCCCACGGCCGGCTCGCACGTTTCCAAGATGATTCCGCCGGATGAGCCGGTTCTGCCCTTTGTGGAGCTGACCCGTCCCTTGCAGGAATCCAGCGTGATCGGCAAGGGGGGTGCAGCCGGCTTTCTGGGCAAGGCCTACGACCCCTATCGTCTCTACCAGGACCCCAATGAGTCCATCAACCTGGATGACCTGACGCTGCGCAAGGAAGTTTCGGAGCAGCGGCTGAAGGACCGCTACACGCTGCTGAAGGGGCTCAACCAGTCCATGCCGGAGCTGGAAAAGGCGGTGGGCAAGCACGCCCTGGGCGAGTACTACGAAAAAGCCTTCGACCTGGTGCTTTCCGGCAAGGCTCGCGATGCCTTCGATCTGGACAAGGAGTCCAGCCGGATGCGGGACCGTTACGGCCGAACCACCTTCGGCCAGGGAGCCCTGCTGGCCCGCCGGCTGGTGGAAGCCGGTACCCGCTTCGTCCAGTTGAACTGGCCGGCCGTAGCCAACGGCAATCCCGAGGTGGATGCCTGGGACACCCACGCCTCCAACTTCAAGCCCTTGCGCAACCTCCACTGCCCCAAGTTGGACCGGGCCCTCTCGGCGCTGCTGGAGGACATGCACGAGCGCGGACTGCTGGAGGAAACGCTGGTGGTGGCGGTGGGAGAATTCGGCAGATCGCCTCGCCTGGGCGTGAGCACTTCGGGCAACACCAACGCTCCCGACGGCCGGGACCACTGGCCCTACTGCTACACCGCCGTCATTGCCGGGGCCGGAATTCCCGGAGGCCAGCTTTACGGGGCCTCGGACGAGACCGGTTCCGCGCCTAAGGACAAGCCAGTGCACCCCAACGATCTGCTGGCTACCGTCTACTTCACTCTGGGGATCAATCCCGAAATGGAAGTGCTCAACCACCTGGAGCAGCCCCGGGAACTGGTCAAGGGCCAGCCGGTGCTCGATCTCTGGTCCTAGGCTGAATTTCTCACCGAGCCGCCTGCGTAATCTCGAGGGAAGAGATATCCATTAAGGGATACAAAAGGACTGTTGGAAGAGACGGACTATGGAAACCCGTGTGACCTTGCCCGAGGGATTTGAAGAGACCATGGCCATCCCCAACGCCGCCGAGCGGTTGCGGGAGGCCAGAGAAGTGGGCGATCGGCTGCTGGGCGCGGGGATCCCCTTGATGGATCACCCCGACCACTACGCGATCTTCTCGGAGCCGCCCCGTCTGCTGGCGGAGCCGCTGAGAAGCCGGGGGTACGTGGTCGGATCCGACAACCGCTGCTATCCCTCTCCGGTGGACGGCTGCGATTACATCAACGTGGCGGCCTCCCTGCCGGAAGTCAGCCCGGCCCGGGAAAAGGGCTGGCCCGACCACATCGCCGTGGTTCATCCCCTGGACGAGACGGGCTATAGCCGCATGATGGACCAAGGGTACGGAAATCCCTTCATCCATCACATCACCTGGGGCATCCGGCCCCCGGCCGAGGCGCCCGGCGATGAAGTCGAATTCGCCGGCAGCCTGATTTCCCGGATGGCTGATATTCGGGAACGGATCCGGAAGCTTCTCCGGGAAGACCCGGGCACCCTGATCATGGCTCTCCCCGGCAGGGTGGTCGAGGCTCCAGAGTTTCGGGCCCAACTGGCCGCCTCATTGGGCGGAACCTCCGAGGACGAGTACCAGGTGGAAGTGATGGAAGGAGACGGATACCTCCTGCAGTTCTTCGTATTGACGGGCGGTCGGATCGAGGTGGCTCTCAGAGTCGGAACCCGCCAGACCTTCAACCCCAAGAGCGTCCACAAGCATGGCCGACCACGGTTTCAGGGTGGCGGTCTACAACCGCACGCGATCGGTCATGGAACGGTTCGTGGCCGACAACACCGAGACTCCCGGTGGGCTGGTGGCCTGCGCCACGCTGACAGACTTTGCGGCAGCCCTCAAGAAGCCGCGGAAAGTGATCATTCTGGTCAAGGCGGGGCCTGCTGTGGATCGGGTGATCTCACAGCTCCTGGAGGCCGGCATCGAGCGCGACGACCTGGTGGTGGATTGCGGCAACAGCCTCTGGACCGACACCATCCGCCGGGAGCGGGAATATTCGGGCCGCTGCCTCTTTTTCGGGTCGGGAGTGTCGGGAGGGGAATTGGGAGCCCGCTTCGGACCCTCGCTCATGCCCGGAGGGCAAGCCTCGGCCTGGAAGCACCTGGAGCCGATCTGGAACAGTATCGCGGCCAAGGTGGACGAGACCAGCGGCAGGCCCATGGAGACGGCGGAACCCGGAAGGCCCGTCCGGGGCGGTGTGCCCTGCACCAGCTACATCGGGGAGAACGGAGCGGGTCACTATGTCAAGATGATCCACAACGGCATCGAGTACGTGGACATGCAACTCATCTCCGAAGCCTACTTTCTCCTCAAGAAGCTGCTGGACTTGAAGTCGGATGAGCTGGCGGCCATCTTTACCGAGTGGAACCAGGGGGATCTGGATTCCTATCTGATCCAGATCACGGCGGAAATCCTGCGCCAGCCCGATCCTGCCGACCGCGGCGGATTCCTGGTAGATCGCATCCTGGATGCGGCTCAGCATAAGGGCACGGGAAAGTGGACCAGCGGGAACGCCCTGGACATGGGGATCCCGGCCAATTCCATTGCCGAAGCCGTATTTGCCCGCTACCTCAGCGCTCTCAAGAGCGAGCGTGTGGAAGCATCCAGGCAACTGTCGGGTCCCGCCTTCAGCTACCGGGGCGACCGCCGCGAACTGATTGCCGCCGTCCGCGGCGCCCTCTACTGCTCCAAGATCTGCGCCTACGCCCAGGGTTTTCAGCTCATGCGCCAGGCCCAGGAGGAGTACGGCTGGAAGTTGGACTTTGCCTCCATCGCCAGGATCTGGAGGGGCGGATGCATCATTCGCGCCCGCTTCCTGCAAAAGATCACCGAGGCCTACACCCGCGATCCCGGCCTGGTCAACCTGATGCTGGATCCCTATTTCGAGGGGCAGATCCGGGGGGGGCAGTCTCATTGGCGCGGCGTCGTCAGCCTGGCCGCCCAGGCGGGGCTGGCTGCTCCGGCCTTCATGTCGGCCCTGGCCTACTACGACGGCTACCGCTCCGAATTTCTTCCCGCCAACCTCCTGCAGGGCCAGCGCGACTATTTCGGAGCTCACACCTACGAACGAATCGACCAACCTCGCGGCGCCCGCTTCCATCTGGACTGGCCCCATCCCGAGCGTCCGCAAATCCCCATCGATTCCGGCGGGTAATCGCGTCCCGGCCGGCACCGGACCTTTAACCCGCATATCTCACCAGGCCGCTGAGCCTACGGTAGTAAAGTATTCGTGTTTAACATCTTGTGGCGCTTTGTATGGAGTCTTCAGCCTACACACGGTGCTGGGCGTGCCCTGGCTTGTCCTTTTCCCCTCAGCGCATCCATGCTCGCTCGACCGTAGTGACCGCTACGCTCTTCGCTCCCGAGCACGCGCTGAGGGAGCAGGGCCACCGGCTTGCCGGCCAGGGTGGAGGGAAATCCCAGGTTCTCGATGAAGCGCTTCATGGCGCTGCTGTAGCTGCCGTGGTATTCGGGGGTGGCCAACAGGATCCCGGCAGCCCCCTTGACCAGTTCCTGCGCCTGGTGGGTGGCCCGGGACGGGCCCTGTCCCGGAAAGGGGAAATCGGCGGTGGAGAGATCGATCAGGTCTACCTGGACCTGGTACCGAGTCTGCAGCTCGTCGACCGCCAGGGCCAGCACCCTGCGGGTGTAGTTTGCGGGTCGGGAGCTGCCCGACGCGGCCAGGATGTGAAGGGGTTTGTGGTCATCCATCGAGGATTTTCCCTCTGCGGAGAGCCTCGGCCGTGACCGGTCCGCTCCATTGACCTCTTCCTCTTCTTGTGGGGTTGGCTGAATCGAGGCGGCACCGAAGATCGGTAGCAAGCGTGCGGGGCAACCCGTTCATTGGGCCGCGATCTGAACCAGCGCCTGGGGGATGGAGAAGTAGACCTGCTCGTCCTCGAGTTCCAGCCCCTCCAGCTGGATATCCCGAGTAGATCTCAGATGGTCCACGACCTGCAGGACGATCTCTTCCGGAGCCGACGCCCCGGCGGTCACTCCCACCACCTCGGCCCTTTCCAGCCACTCGGGCCGAATCTCGGTTTCGTCGTTCACCAGGTAGGCAGGGACGCTGGCCGCATGTGCGGCCTCGGTCAGGCGCTGGGAATTGGAGCTGTTGGAGGATCCCACCACCAGCATGAGGTCCACGTGCCTGGCCACGTCCTTCACGGCGTTCTGGCGGTTCTGGGTGGCGTAGCAAATATCGTCCTTGGGGGGTGAAGTCAACCGAGGGTAGCGGGCTCGCAGGGCCTCGACAATCTGAGCCGTATCGTCCAGGCTGAGAGTGGTCTGGGTCAGATAGACCACCTTGTCGGGATTGGAGACCTGCAGGTTTTCGACATCCTGGACGGAACTGACCAGGTGCATGGGAGCTTCGCCCATGGTTCCTTCGACCTCGTCGTGGCCGGGGTGTCCGATCAGAATCAGGGAGTATCCCTCCCGGGTGAACCGAATGGCCTCCAAGTGGACCTTGGTGACCAGGGGACAGGTGGCGTCGACCACCCGAAGCCCCTTGCGTTCGGCCAATTTGCGGACTGCCGGCGAAACCCCGTGGGCGCTGAAGATGCAGATGGAACCGTCCGGGACCTCCTCCAGGTGGTTTACGAAGACGACCCCACGGCCGCCCAGACGCTCCACCACGTGGCTGTTGTGGACGATTTCGTGGAAGACGTAGATGGGCGCAGCGAGAAGATCCAACGCTTGCTCCACCACTTCGATGGCGCGGACCACCCCGGCACAGAACCCCCTGGGGTTGGCCAGAATGATTTTCCTGATTGGCACGGATGTTTTCCTTGCGGTGTGATCGCCTGCGGGGTCGGTAGTAGACAACCGAACCAATGTAGCATGTTTACCGAAGTAGAATCAATCGGGCTTGGAGGCTCCGGCGGGATGGAAGCGCCTCAACGTCTGGGGATCAATATTTTTCCACTCAAAATTCGTCCTTCCTGACCGTTGGCTGATCCCTCTCGAGTTTTCTTCAAGTCCTTCGTGTCCCCTCGCGGATAGCTCTTTTTCGGCCTCTGGGGATGCCCTCAACTGTTTCAAATAAGTCCTGCCCCTGGCTTGGCAGGCGGATCATACGAGAGTGAAACAGGGGCCTCTAGCGAACGTCGGAGACCGGGCCCCCCACCGGTTCGACCGCGGGCGGAGCCCTTGTCTCACCGACTCCCCCTCAAGGGGGGAGTGATACTTAAACGTTTTATGCAGGCCTCAAGAACCACTCCCCCCTTGAGGGGGAGTCGCAGAAGCCGAGCCGGAGGCGAAGGCTGATGCGGAGGGGGGCATACGCGACGCCGCAAAGCAGAGCCGTCACGCTTGGTGCCCCTTCGTGTCCCTTCGTGGACTACTCTTTTCTCGTTGGTTTCAAGTAAGACTTGTGTTCTACAAAGTGATGGAATTGGCGCGGCGCCAGTGCTACGCTTGACCCGCCCAACGGTCTTGAATTCGGGCTTCGGACTGACCGCGGGTCCGATACTGAGAGGGAGGGATTGAACCTTATGCTGATTGTCGATTCCCACGTCGATATTGCTCACAATGCCCTTGAATGGGACCGGGACCTGTTGCAAAGCATCGCCAGGATCCGGGAATCGGAAGCCGGCATGGCCCAAAAGGGCCGGGGCCTCAACATGGTCAACTACGAAGAGCAGCGCCGGGGAGAAATCGGGCTCTTTTTCGTCACCGTTGCCTGCCGGGTGGCGTCGATGGGAAAACGCTTCTCCGGCGTGCGGAACCAAGATATCGCATACGCCAAGTGCCGCGGCGAGCTGGCCTATTACCGCCTGATGCAGTCCAAGGGGGTGCTCCGCCAGATTCGAGATCGCCAGAACTTGGAGGCTCACTTGGAGGATTGGGAACGGGATCCCCGCTCCACGCCCCTGGGTTTCGTGCTCACCATGGAGGGAGCCGACGGCATCGTCTTACCCGAGCAGGTTCCGGAATGGTGGGATGAAGGCCTGCGTGTGGTGAGCCTCTGCCACTACGGCATCAGCAGCTATTCCCACGGGACCCAGGCTCCGGGAGGCCTGACGCCCCGCGGGCGTCCCCTGTTGAAGGCGCTGGAAGCGGCGGGCATGCTGCTGGATCTGACCCATCTGGCCGATCAGGCCTTCTGGGAAGCCCTGGACGCCTTTGGAGGCCGGGTGCTGGCCACCCACAACTGTTGCCGGGCCCTCTGCGACCATGACCGCCAGTTCGAGGACAGCCAGATCCGGGCCATCGTGGAACGCTCCGGGGTCATCGGGGTGGCCCTGGACGACTGGATGCTCTCACCGCTGTGGGACCGCCAGGCCGTCGACAACAGCGGCATCACGCTGGAAACGGTGGCCGACCACATGGACCACATCTGCCAAGTGGCGGGCAACTGCAACCACGTCGGGATCGGGACGGACCTGGATGGGGGCTATGGGAAAGAACAGGCTCCCTGCGACATGGACACCATTGCCGACCTGCAGCGTATTCCCGAAATACTCCGAAAGCGGGGCTACTCCGATGCGGAAGTCGCCAGGGTCATGCACGGGAACTGGATCGAGTTTCTCAGAAGCAGTTGGAGCTGATTCCCTGACGCCGGGGGTTCGGCGGTCCCTGCGGCGCTTGTTCGCGGAGCCACTGAAAAACAGATGAAGATCGAACCACTCATTTCTCCGGACGCCTTCGTCGGCCTGGAGGGACTGACCCACCTCTGCACGGGCGGGGAGTCTCCCTGGATGAAGAGCCACCAGTCGGTCTACGCCGATTTCGCCGGCTTGAAGAGTCTGGGCTACGAAGGCCGGGGGGAGGTGGCCGACCGGACCGAGGCCTGTCGGCAACGAGTTGCCCGGTTGTGGAACGTCCCTGCCGGGCGGGTAGCCTTCCTGCCCTCGGCATCGGAGGGGATGAACTGGCTGGCGCGAGGCCTCGACTGGAGGGCCGGGGACAATGTCGTGACCACCGGCCTGGAGTTTCCCTCGGTGGCCTACGCCTGGAGGTCTCTGGAAGCAGGGGGCGTGGCCGTCCGCAGGGTTCCCCATTGCCAGTGGAGGGTCAGGGAAGAGGACCTGCTGGCTGCCGTCGACGACCGCACCCGGGTGATGGCCGTGAGCCAGGTCAGTTTCTACACCGGTCAGTGCCTGGATTTGCAGCGCCTGGCGGAGGGTGTCTCCCGGCGGGGCGTTCTGCTGGCCGTGGACGCCACCCATGCCTCGGGCGTGGTGGAGGTTCCGGCGGGCGTGACCGACTTGTGCGTGAGCAGTTCCTACAAGTGGATGCTGGCCACCCACGGGGTGGCTCCCTGCTACCTGAGCCCCAGGGCCGAGAATCGCACGGCCGCAACCTGCTTCGGCTGGCGCAACCTGGTGGCCTGGCCCCGGGAACGCATGGAAGTCGTTCCGGACGTACCGGTCCGTCCCATGCCGGAAAAGATGGAGCCCGGCAACCCCAGCCTGGTGTCGGTGATGTTCCTGAACAATGCGCTGAAAGTTCTGTTGAACACCGGGGTGGACCGCATCCAGGAGCATGCCCGGCGATTGTCGGCAAGGATCGCGGCCGGCCTGGAAAGATTGGGACACACCGTCATCACACCCGGCCAGTCCTCGGCCCGTTCCGGAAACACCTGCTTCCTGTCTGACGAGGCCGGGTCGATTCGCGATCATCTCCGCAGCCGAAAAATTCTGGTTTGGGGAGAGTTGGGCCGAGTGCGGATCTCCGGGCACCTCTACAACGGTAGCCGGGACGTGGACCGCCTGCTGGCGGCTTTGGCAGAGAATTGAAGTGGATGATTTCCGCACCGTTCTCACGCCCCCTGTTGAGAATTGAAGCTAGCGGGAATCCGCCGATTGGAGGAGTGATGCAAGCTGGCCAGAGACGGCTCATTGTCTCTCTGCTTGTCCTGGTTTTGTCGGGAAGTGCCGCCGGGACCGTCCCCGCGGCCGCTTCGGTCGAGAAGGCAAGCCGGGAGAGCCTGGACTACTTCATCATAGTGACCGGCAGCGAACTGCTCCAGGGTGTTTACGCCGATCAGCACACCCAGTTCATCACGCGGACCCTGGGTCCCCTGGGATATCGATGCCTGGGTTCGATGAGCATCGGGGACCTCCAGACGGACCTGCACCAGGCCCTGGATTTCGCTCGCCGGAAGGCTCCCCTGATCCTGACCACCGGCGGTCTGGGTCCCACCAGTCAGGACATCACTCGCAAGGTGCTCTCCGACTACACCGCCATCGCCCTCAAGGAGCATCCCGGGGCCTTGACCGATCTCAAGAAGAGATACGGAGGGGCGCAGGGAATTCTGCGGCCCGTTTTGCGCGGTCAGGCGCTGGCGCCCGCCAAGGGGACCTACCTGCCCAATCCCAACGGAACCGCGGTAGGGCTGGTTTTCGACGACAGCCAACGCGTGATCGTGGCGCTGCCGGGGCCGCCGCGCGAGCTTCGACCCATGGTCAGGAACGAACTGGTGCCCTATCTTTCGGAGCGTTTCGGGCTGCGCAAGGTGGGCCATTCTCTCACCATGCGGTTTGCGGGGATTGGCCAGTCCAGCATCGACCGGGTGATTCGAGACCATTTGAAGCTGCCGGAGGAACTGGCAGTCTGGTCTTCCTTCAACTCCAACCGCGTCGATATCACCTTCTCCTTTCCGGGCAACACACCTCAGGAACTGGAGCGTCTGAGAGGTCTTCAGGGCGAGCTCCTCCAGCATATCGGTGAGTATATGTATTCCGACGCCGGTGCTTCACTGGAGGATCGGATCTGGCACCTGCTTCAGCAGAGAGAGGTCTCGCTGGTGCTTGGCGAGATCGCCAGCGGAGGAGCGGTTTCCTCCAGTCTGCTGGCGGGGCAGGGAAAGTCCACCCGTTTCGCCGGAGCCTATGCGGCCGGGACTCCTGAGGCCTTGAGTCGGCTCTTTGGCGGCAAGGGCGAAGCGGTCTCGGCCCCGTCACCGGAACGTCTCGTCAGCACGCTGGCCAGACAAGCGGTGGAAACGAAAGAGGGAGCCTGGGGGCTGGTCGTGGGTCCGGTGGGTCTGGACGAGAGCGGAGCGGCATCCGTTTGGATAACCGCCGGGTCGGTCGGGACCGGCTTCGCCTCTCGCAGGATCAACGTGAGAAAGGGGCGGCGGCTGCGCAGGGATCGACTGGTGACCCATGCCCTGGACCTGCTCAGGCGGGAGTTGTCCAAAGAATCAGGACTTGAGCCATGAAACGATCGTCGCTGAAGCTGGGAGTGGCTGGAATCATCCTGCTGGCCTCGGTTTTTGCCTACTACCACTTTGAGGTGGTGCCTCGGATCCGGGCCGGCCGGCTGGCTGGGAGTTATACAGACCCGGCCTCCCGTCCCGAGGTCAACGGGTTTCGCTTTGAAACCCGGCGCGGAGTCGAGGGAATCGGGGACTATTCCGGCCGGGTGGTGGTGGTGGACGTCTGGGCCAGTTGGTGTCCGCCTTGCGTGGAGGGCATCCCGCGTCTGGTGGCGCTGGCAGAGAGATTCAG
Source organism: Candidatus Versatilivorator vitaminiformans (assembly GCA_027493295.1). Classification (GTDB taxonomy): domain Bacteria; phylum Acidobacteriota; class Terriglobia; order Versatilivoradales; family Versatilivoraceae; genus Versatilivorator; species Versatilivorator vitaminiformans. Next base: position 16,477 of record JAPVWS010000327.1, read on the forward strand.
GGACGCACCCTTCGACCTGGTGGGGCTGAGTGTGGACCGCGGCGGCTGGGAAGATCTCAATCCCTTTCTGGAGAGGTATCCCGAGATCAACTACGAGGTGGCCGTCCC
>JAPVWS010000328.1 GCA_027493295.1 Candidatus Versatilivorator vitaminiformans
CGCTGCGGGTGCCGTTGAAGCGATTGACCAGTACCAGGTCGGGATAACTGTCCTGGTTCAGATCGGCAATGGTTACGGCTTTGCCCCCGTTGCTGGGCAACCGGGTCTTGCCGGCGGCGTCGAATCCTGAACCTCCCCAGTAGATGAACAGGTCCACCTTCTCGTTGTGGTCGTGGCTGCTCGGGAACAAAAGGTCCAGGTACCCGTCGTTGTTGAGGTCCCAGAGATTGATGAGCCGCACGGTGCCGTCGGCTCCCACGTAGGTGCTGGCGCCGCCGTCGGTCAGGGTGCCGTCTACGAAATCCAGGAAGGAGGAGGTAGTCCATTCCCGATTGGACCCGGATTCCCCCGGAGCGACGATCCAGAGGACGGCCAGCAGGATCGGGATGGCAAACCGCACGGCGCTCGCCTTCGACAAAAGTGACATGCATTACCTCCTTATCGTTCGCATCTGCGCTTCCACGGCAATCATCCGGGACGGTTCCTGCCGGTATCGTCCCATAATTCTCCGAAATCTCCGACGATCTTGCCGCAACGATTTTAGGCGGGCCGGGGTCCCTCCGAAAGGGAATTCGAAAGAAGCACCCGTCCTGCGTGCGGGGTGGCCACGAACTCTTGATCCGGCCGGCCGAGTCCAGTAGCCTTGCATGCTGCCGGTGCCTGTGCCAGCCGCAATGGTTGCCGACAGGCGCCGGACCGTCAGGAAGCGCACAACCCGTCCCGCAGAGGCGCCCTGGAGGCTGCAATGGACGACCCCTCGAAAGTGCTGATCCCCCGCCGCACGCTCTGGCCTTTTGTGCTGCTCACCAGTTGCTTTGCCTGGTGGGGCCTGGCCAACAACATGACCGATACGCTGCTGGCCGCCTTCAAGCGGATCATGAGCCTGTCGGACTTCCAAACCTCCTGGATACAGATCGCCTTTTATGGCTCCTACTTCTGCCTGGCCCTGCCGGCCGCGCTGTTGGTCAAGAAGTGGTCCTACAAGGCCGGGGTGCTGCTGGGACTGGGGCTGTTCGTGTGCGGTGCGCTGCTCTTCTATCCTGCCAGCATGACCATGAACTACGCCCATTTCCTGCTGGCCCTCTACATCCTGGCGGGCGGACTGTCCATCCTGGAGACCGCCGCCAATCCCTACATCATCGCCATGGGACCGGAAGAGACCGGGACCCGGCGATTGAATTTCGCCCAGTCCTTCAATCCCATCGGTTCCATCCTGGGGGTCTTTCTCAGCAAGTGGTTCATTCTCTCCGAGCTGAATCGGGCCGGCGCCGAGGATAGGGCCGCCATGAACCGGGAGCAGCTCGACCGGATTCAGGCCGAGGAGCTGGCGGCCGTCATGGAGCCCTACGTGGCTGTTGCCCTGTTCCTGACCCTGGTATGGATCCTCATCGCCGCCACCCGCTGGCCCAGGGCTGCCGACACCGGCGGCGATATGGAGCTGGCGGCTACGGTGGGAAGGCTGATCCGGGTGTCCCGCTACCGTTGGGGGGTGGTCGCCCAGTTCTTCTACGTGGGCGCCCAGATCGGGGTGTGGTCCTTCACCATTCGCTACGTGATGCAGGAGCTGGGGCTGAACGAGGACCAGGCGGCCAGCTACTACCTGGCGGCGCTGATTCTCTTCACCGTCTCCCGGTTCGTCAACACCTGGCTGATGCGCTTCCTGAGTCCGGGAGCCTTGCTGTGCCTGATGTCCCTGATCGCCATGGGTTGCACCCTGGGGGTGATACTTGCGGGAGGCCCGGTCGGGGTCTATGCCCTGGCAGGGATATCGGGGTGCATGTCGCTGATGTTTCCCACCATTTTCGGCCTGTCGGTGCAGGGGCTCGGCCGCGACACCAAGATCGGTGGAGCCGGGCTGATCATGGCCATCCTGGGCGGAGCCGTGCTGACGGCCCTGCAGGGCCAAGTCTCCGACATGACCGGCAGCATCCGGATCGCCTATGCGGTGCCGCTGACCTGCTTCCTGGTGACGGCCTGGTTCGGTGGGGTGGTCTGCCCGAGGGAGTTGCCGTCCACAAGAGGATAGGCGCGTCTTTTTTCGGCTTGTCGGTCTGAGATGAAGCCTCTCTAGGAACTGGAAGATTGCGGTGCCCGGGACCGTTTTCCCAGACCCGTCATGGCGGCGATCAGGCCGAAAGCCAGGAAACCGCAGGCGGCCACGCTCAACGCCAGCCGGAAATCGCCGGTCATGTCGGCCAGCCTGCCGGTTCCCTTGAGAAGGGCGAAGCCGATCAGCTCGCTGACCAGCATGCCGCCGGCAACGATGGAGCCGAACTCGGCCATGGACTCCGAGGAGACTTCGCTGACCAGCACCGGGTACTCGGCGGCAAACATCATGCTGGCCAGGGTATAGAGGATCGGCACCGAGACCGCCGGCCCGAACCAGAGGGTCAGGATGACGGTGGTTCCGCCCAGCGGTCCCGCCAGGCACAAGATGCCCCGGTGCCACTTCCCCTCCGGCCAGAAGGACAGCAGGGTCCGGGTGGCCACGTAGGCCACGCCGTGTCCGGCAACCGCCGTGGCCGGCGGCAGCGGAAGGTGCTTGAACTGGCTGGCCATGAACATGGGCAGGAAGGTGTAGAGGGTGGTGTCGGCGGCGGCGTGCAGGGACAGCATCAGCACGATGGCCAGGGAACGAAGACGGAGCAGTTGGCTGATGCGGATGCGGTGGGGTTTTTCCAGCTCGCCGCGGGACTCCTTCAGCTTGGCCAGGCTCAGCAGCAGGCCGCCCAGCAGCAGCGCTCCCCCGCAAATGGCGAACGGGGTCTGGAAAATGGTGGCGAAAGCGCTATCCCCTCGCTTGTCCGACCACTTCAACAACTCGTTGGCCAGCAGGGGAGTCAGGATGGAAGGTGCCGCCGAGGCCACCAGCATGAGCGAGAAAATGCGCCGCTTGCGATCCGGGAAGAGCGAGATCAGGAAAGCCGGGATGGCAATGCCGGAAAGCCCCAGAAAAAAGCCCATGGCCGGCATGGACACCCGGAAGGCCGTCAGGGTGCCCCCCACCCCCAGGATCAGGAAGGCGATTCCGGCACCCACGGTGGCCAGTTCCGTAACTCGCCGGACCCCTAGACGGCTCAGGAGCGGTCCAATGGTCAACAGGGCCGGTATGCGGCCCAGACCGCGAGTGCCGAACAGCGTCCCGAACTGCTCGGCGTTGATGGCGAAGTATTCCCTGATGCGGGTCCCGTAGACCAGAAGCATGGCCTGGCAGGAGGGCAGGGTCACCAGGCCCAGCACGAACAGGGCCAGGTTTCGCCGGCGGGCGGCCGCTTTGCCGGCGGCGTCAGGGGACGGGAGGCTGTCGCCGTCTGTCATTCTTGGCTCTCCAGGAGGAAAACGATCGAGGAAGGGTTGATTCTCCAGAACCCGGCAGGCGGAGTCAACTGGTTAGCCGAGCCGAGTCCCTCACGACCGGACCGATCATACGGGGTGAGGCAACGAGGCTTCAGGGCCTATCGGGAACAAGGACCATGTCCCCTTAAACCGTTTTTCTACCCAATTGAACATGGATACACAGGATATACAGGATAATTGGGACGAGACGCTGCGGCTCAAGAAGCGGACTCTCTCAACGATCGGGTGCTTGTTCGAGGTGTTCGATGAGCTTGGAAGCCGGTTGTGGAATCGTTGTTGAAGTATGGGTGATGGTTGAACTCAAGAGGCCGAACACTCTCGCCGAATAATCCTGTATATCCTGTCCATCCATGTTAATGGACCATCTACTCGTGCCTGACTTTGAGCCGGCTTCCCGATTCCCGGCAACGGGCATTGTTTCAAACCAAGAGGCTCGCCATGCAATCCAGACTATTGGTTAAGTCCATCACTTTCCTTCTTTTGCTGACGGGCGGAACCCTTTCCGCGGCAGACGTCCACAACGGACAGGGGGAAATGGCGGGTGAAGTCACAGAGACCAGCGTGATTTTGCAATCCCGCTTGACCCGGAGCACCGCGCTGGTCGACGGCGATCTCCCCGGCAGCCCCGGGGTCGCCCGCTTCGAGCTGTCTGCGGCAGAGGACTTTTCCGACCCGAGGGCGACCGAGTGGATGTCCGCGTTGCCCGGGAACGACTATATCGTCAAGACCCGGATCTCGGGATTGACTCCGGCAACCCGCTACTACTACCGGCTGCGCTACGGTGTCGATCGGGAAAATACCAGACTCGGTCTCGTCGCCACCTTCAAGACCCTGGCCGGACGGGAGAGGAGCGCGGTGGTGAGCTTTGTGGTGGTGACGGGAATGAACTACGCCTTCTTCCAGGACGGCGCTCC
>JAPVWS010000329.1 GCA_027493295.1 Candidatus Versatilivorator vitaminiformans
CAAGCGGATGCGGGTGCACCACGGCAACGTGGTTCGCCTGGACGGCCTGGCCTACGGCTTCAGCGGCGACTTCGGGCCGGCCTTTCTCACCGCCATCCGGGTCTCCGACGGCGAGGTGGTCTGGCGGCATCGGGGGTTCGCCAAGGGAACCCTGCTCTACGCCGACGGGAAGTTCATCATCCTGGATGAGGATGGCACCCTGGCCCTGGCCGCGCCGGCCGAAAAGGGGATCGAAGTCCTGGCCCAGGCTCAGCCGCTGCAGCACAACTGCTGGACGCCGCCCACCCTGGTGGGAGATACCCTCTACGTGCGCAACAGAGACAAGTTCGTCGCCTTTGACCTGGGCGCGGAATGATGCAACCATGGGTTAGGAACCAACCCCGGGGGCAATCATGAATATGAGAGGTTCGTGGGCATTGACTGGGTGTCTTGTGCTGATCGGATTGGGCTTTCTGATACCTTCATCGCAGGAGGCCGCCGAAAGACCTGAAGTCCATTTCGTAGCTCACGGGATGACTCCGGCGCCGGTCGAATATGTGTCCACGACCTTTAATCAGGATTCGACCTCGACCCTGTCGGATCTGGTGAGCGTGTTCCGGAACATTTCGGACGAACCGGTGACCGCTATTAAGGTAAGTTGGACGGTTCACGGTCGTTCAGGCGGGAAGACGAGTGCGACAGTCACCACGGATACACGTCCATTTGGAAACGAAGAATCCATGGGAGGGGAGCCATATTTGCCGGGAAGTACTATAGAAATACCCAGCGAAGCAACCCTTGGGATGCCCGCTGGAATTGAGCGCATCGAAGTCAGATTGGATTTCGTAGAAACGCCAGGCGAGCGGAGTCCTGGTGTCGAATGGTGGCCGAATAACAGCGAGGTGTGGCCCGATCGGAGCGAGTCGTGGCGAAATATGGCCGCCAAGCGCCGTCGTGTTGCGGCGTTCAGGTCCTTTCTGGTGCGGGAGGCCGATAGCAAGGGTCTGGGACGGATTGAAGAGATTCTCCAGATGGAAAGGGCAAGACTAGCCGGGATCGTTCCAGTGACCTCCCGGGCCTCGGCCCCGGGATCGGATCCGTGCTTCTCTTACCCAGAACTCGGAGTGGGCGCCCCTCTGGACCGGATGGTCATCGAGAGGATCGAAATCTGTGGAACCTTTGCCGGGGATCCTGCGCCTTTGAAGGAACTTATCAGTTCGAAGATCGAAACCAAGCCCGGAGACAGGTTTGACCCTGACGCCCTGAAGAAGGATGTTCGAGCGGTGTGGTCACTGGGTCGCGTGGACTCGCTGCGTGTCGGGACCAATAAGGGTCAGCGTGGAATAATCTTGGTATTCGAGGTCGAAGAACGCGGTTAGGTAGCTGCTCCGCCTTTACCCACTCCTCCCTGCATTAGTCACTCCCCATCCCCCGTTCGAAGCAAGGTGAACTGAATGCGCCGGTGTGTTTCGTCCTGGCCGCGTTCGTGAAAGACGAAGTAGACCTCCCGGCTCCGCGGGTTCAGCGGGCGGTGCACCCTGAGGGTGCCTCTCCAGTCATAGCTCTCTTCCCGGTACTGCGGCTTTCCGGTCTTGCTGTAGCGACGATCGAAGTCGCTGCGAAGGGGCACGGCCGAGGACTGCAGGAATACGGTGCCCAACAGGGGAACCGCGCCCGGCAGGTTCTGTGCTTCGCCTTCCAGAACCCTCCCCTCCACCCGGGCCACTGCCTGTTCCCCTTGGGAGAACAGTAGCCAGGTCTTTTGTTCGAGTCGTACCTCCAGGTCGACTTTCCCCTTTGGCACACGTTGACCCTGCCCGGTCTGCAGTTCCAGCGGCAGTCGGAGGCTTCCCTTGTAAGTCGGCGGCGCCTCCTGGGCCGCGGCGCCCAGGGGAAAGAACCAGAGCAGCAGAAATAGCGTTACCAGCATGGCGGACGTCTCAAGAGAGGGCAGAGCCCCGGCGCCCCTCCCCTGGACCTGAAAAACCCGTCCGGGGAGGCAGTGGGAAGTCTGCCTTCGGATGCCTTGGGCGGCAGGGGCAATGGGCGAGGGGAGCTTGTTCGGCCTGCGAACCGCGCCAGGTTCAACCGGCGACCAGTTTGCCGGACAGGTCGTTCTGACCTCCGACGTCGGTCAGCCGTCGGTTGCGGCCTTCGAAGAAGTAGGTGAGCTTCTCGTGGTCCAGACCCAGCAGTGAAAGAATGGTGGCATGCAGATCGTGGACGTGCACCCGGTCCTCGACGGCCCGGAAGCCCAGCTCGTCGGTGGCCCCGACGGCCTTGCCGCCGCGGATTCCGCCCCCGGCCATCCAGGTGGTGAAGCCGTAGGGGTTGTGGTCCCGGCCCATCTTTCCCTGGTTGATGGGAGTGCGGCCGAATTCGCCCGTCCAGACCAGCAGGGTACTGTCCAGCAGTCCGCGCTGCTTCAGGTCGGAGATCAGGCCGGCGATGGGCTGGTCGATCTTGGCGGCGCTGCCCACGTGGAGTTGATCGTTCTCGGTATGACCGTCCCAGCCGCTCTTGTAGAGCTGGATGAAGCGGACGCCCCGCTCGACCATCCGCCGCGCCAGCAGGCACAT
>JAPVWS010000033.1 GCA_027493295.1 Candidatus Versatilivorator vitaminiformans
GTTCCGGGCGGTGGTCTCCACCGCCGCGGTGCACGCCCGCGACAACATTGACGCCGGGGAACGCGTGCCGGTGTACTGGATCAGCGGAGGCAGATTAGGAAGCAACGAGTTAGTCGTCAGCGCCGACCTGTTCGAGGACGACTGGTCCGACGTGTACCCGAGCGACGAAACTGGGACTGCGTACCCCGATTCCGACACCATCCAGGTATGGACCGGCAGCCTGCGGGATGGAAGCTCGTGGCAGGTCCCCTACCACAACCCCTGGCATCGCTTCTACGCCGGCGCGAAATACGTCGGGGTCGGCAAGCCCTGGGAGGCGCCCGGGGGCCAGGTCAGCTACGCCGGTTCGACGCCCGGCGTCAACGTACCGGCCAACACCACCGAGCTGCCCGTCTACGGCATCTCCCCGGTCATCACCGTCAAACCGCCCATCTGGTCCGCGACGCTGACGGCGGATACAAGCGGAAACGGCCTGGCTATCGGCTGCTCCGATCGGGAGGTCACCCAGGACGACTGCTCAGACGTGAGCGTCCTCACCGAGGATAGCTTCGAACATGTAACCAACACCTACACGGTGTCTGCCATCTATACGTTCAGGAATGCCTTGTCCATAGAATTCGACGGGCTGACCGGCGCTGAGGCCAAGGCTCGCCTCGACGGGCTGACGTTGTGGGCGAGCGGTCGCAGGTATACCTTCGCCACAGCGACTGTCGACAGCGTTCTCAACAACGTCTTGTACTGGAACTACCCCCCGACCTGGACCGACGGGCAGGAGGTCTCCCTGTCCCTGTCCGGCCCCGTGACGACCCAGTGAACCGGCGGCGGACGCAATAGCGAACCGCCACCGGCAGCCACCGTCGCAACGGGTGGAGCGGGGCCGTCCCTGACTCGGGGCGGCCCCGCTGGCGTACCTCCCCAATCATCCCGCCGGATGCGCCGGGAGAACCGCAGACGCACACAGGCGAAGGACCGGCTCCATGTCAAAACAGCGCACAAATTACTTCAGGGACACCAAGGTCTTTCCCGACGACTTCCCCCAGCGAATCCACCACCCGAAGGCCGACGGCGAAAAGCGCAAGAGTATGCTCATACCCGCCTCCCGGTGAGCGCTGCCTTTCCAGTCTGTCGGGAAGGAGTCCCTGGCATGAGACGCCGCCCCCACGCGCGCCGGGTCTGGCTCAACCCCGTGGCCGTGTGGGAGTTGCTGGACCAACTGGGCATCTCCCAGAACGAGCTGGCCCGGCGGTGCGGGTTTTCCCCGGGCCACCTGTCGATGTTGATGAACGGGAAGCGCAGCCCTTCGCCCCGCGCTCGGAGGCGCTTGATGGAGGTCCTGGAGGTGGACGACTTCGAGGTGCTGTTCATCATGGAGCCGCCGTCGGCTGGTCGGAAGCCCGACCGGTCCACCACCCTCAAACGCAAAAAGGGCGGCATACAGAGGCAATTGGAGTAGGCCGCCGGATTACCAGACCAGTTCCCACTGCCTTCCAACGGTAACCCAGGGAAGACCACCGCGACTCTGGTGGTGGTCTTCCTTTGTTGTGACGGTCTAGTACCCAACGCTGAACAGGTCATTCTCCCTAATTTCCTCGACGTTCAATGCCCCTTAGAACCATGACAATTTCAACGAGCCAATTCAAGATTATCGTCTGATATGATAAAATATCGGACTAACTATTGCCAAACTTGGAGATCGAACCTTTGGATGCAGATACGCCTCCGGCTGCTGGAACTATTGACGAGCTTCTTGCCAATAGTGTCGCGGCCCTTAAAACCGAAGACCAAACTGATGTCGCTTTGCTCGACATTTTGCAGAAGAACATCCTCACCCTGCTTCCGGCCAGCGATGCCGTGAAACAGACAGTCAATGAGATCGAGGCCCTCGCGGCGCTGAGAGGAGAAGCAGATGAAAGCTCCGTCGATTAACCTCGAACGGGTCAAAGTTGAAGGATTTCGCGCATATCTTCATCCCCAAACGATTTCTCTTGCCCGCGGGGCAACCCCGCTAAGTCTTGCGGTCTTCGCACCCAACGCCGGGGGCAAGTCCAGCCTAGTCGATTCCTTCGAGTTCTATTTCTCCGAAGATGCGACATTGAAGCGACTGGGCAAGCGAACATTCCAAAGCAATGCCGGCCCTCTCGCCATCGAACATGTCGACGCCACCGAGGAGGGTCTCACCCCGTCCGTCCACTTATGGTTCAAGCAGGGGCAGGACAAATTCGACGCCGACCGCCCAGCCTCAACTAATCGAACCGAAGCAGCCGAACGGGTGATTTCAACAGTCAAGGTACCTTTTATAATTCGGGGTTACGAGCTGAGAGGGTTCGTGGAGGACACAACGCCCGGAGAGCGCTATAAGGAACTTGCAGCCTGGTTCGCCCTAGACCCTCTCCTGGCCATTCAACAACACTTCCGGTCGCTTCGCAGCCAGGTCAAACAAAGGCTTGAGTCAACTTCGGAAGTCGACGAGCGCTCTCGCGACCTTAAGCGCGTTACAAAAAACACAATCCCTTCCTGGGACGAATCCGCCATCCTGGTTTGGTTCAACGAAGAAGTATTGGGTCCCTTGGACAGCGGCCTCAGGGTGGAGGAAATCGCCTCCCACGACCCCGCTGTTAACGAACTGAATAAACGAAAGGCAGAGGAGTTAGAGCAGACGGGGGTTGGACAGCTGAATCGACTCTTGGGCTTTATCGAAGCTCTTACCCCACAGCCTGGGGCGGGACAAGCCGGCCAGGTGGCCTCGTTTGAAAAGGCGGTCGCAATCCATCGGGATGCGGTTGTGCTGGAGGAGGAAGAACGAGCCAAAGCAAGCAATGTTGTGTTCAATCAAGTCTGGGAACGGGCCAAAGCCCTATTCGACGACAATGTAGAGTTTGATGCTTGCCCTGTTTGCGAAACCGACTTTGGCTCCAGTCCCCTCGGAACCCGCCAGGCAGTGTACGCCAATCTGTCTGACAAGCTGACCGAACTAGGTCGCTACAGGGAGGCGCACAAGGGGCTGGAGGTCGCGGAGGAGGGGTTGAAGCAAGCGAAGGTTTCTCTGTCGAAGGGCCTTGAAACCGCTGTTTCTTTCCTTGAAGAAGAAGGGCATGAACTGGACGCCGTCACTGCCTATTCAGAGGCCCTGAAATCCTGGGAGGTCGGCGCGGAGGCGCCTGGCAATAACACTGCCATCGAGAATCTGCAATCAATTCATTCCTCTATCTCAGGTGAAGTAGAGCGGATTAAGAACCAGCAGGGTGAGCACACTTACGGCAAGGCTTTCAGCACGCTGGAGGAGCTTGTAAGAATCAAGTCCGACCTGAAACGGATAGACCGAACGAAGCAGAAATTAGGGTTGCTGCTTGAGGAACTCACTCGTCAGACTCACGCAATCAACAAGGACATAGTGGACCACACCCAAAGTGTGATCGCTAACTTGCAAGCGGAAATAGCCACGATATACGGAGGGATACAAGGGGACCCCGGGGCCGCCCCGCCTATCAGAATCGAGCTCCCTGAAGAAGAGGACCTGGACCAACAGCGCGCCCAGCTTGTGATCGATTTCTCGGAGAATCGACAGGGAGTTGTCCCAAGTGGCTACCTCAGCGACTCTCAGGTTCACACTCTGGCCTTGGCACTCAGGCTAGCGGCAATCCGCCTATTGAATTCAGCCGCTCCCATCATCGTTCTCGATGACATAGTCACCTCGTACGACGCAGACCACCGGAAGAATATCGCGGCTGTCCTTGCGAACCAGTTCAGCGACTTCCAGATCGTTTTGGTTACACATGACGAACAGTTTTTCAACTTGCTGAAGGATCAATTGCCCGAGGCTCGCTGGATATTTAAGAGGGTCACAGAAGTCAGGGCAGGATTTGGGCCTGTCTTCCATGACCATAAGACTCCGGACGAAGCCATTGAAGCTAAACTGGACGCAAACCAAAGCGCCGCAGCGGAGATTAGGCAAGCCGAGGAAGAGTGGTTGCTTCAAATCTGCCGGGAATTCGGTACGAAGGTCGTGTTACGTCCTCCCGAAAGGGCATTTCAATATGAGCGTGGTGAACTCGCAGACTCGTTGAGTAGCTTCCTCAAGGGTCTAGGGATTTCTATTCCCCAAGTACCAAGCGTCTCGGGCAGCTTTCTTAGCAGTCTGCAAAAGGGCGTCGTGGAGAACTTGGGTAGCCATCACTCAGATAACCCATACAAGAGCGGCTCAGTGGGAGACGACAAGGCAAGATGGGAGGAGTTTAAGTGCTTCAGGGACTTGTTCAAGTGCCCTTCTTGCGGTAAGAAGCGGTTCCGACGGCCCCTCGTTCTCGATAAACCAGTATGCGCCAGTTGCCAAACCCCGTTTCAGTTCTCGTCCTCCGATTCAAGCGGTGACGATAAGCATAGATCGATTTCGCCCGGTTACCCAATTCGGTGAAGAGTCCATAGCTTAGTCCGTCCAACCGCCTGATTTGGCGTTAGGAAGTGCGCCGGACTGGGCCTAAACGCAAAAAGGCTCCATACATGGCCGCGCCTGAGGAGGACGCCGAACACCGGCGTCCTCCCCCTGGCTTGTGCAGGGCTGGCGGTCAGAAAAGCCGCAGCGTTTCAGGTTGCGGCTGCTGTTCCGCCTCCGCCTCTCCCTTGGCGGTCGCTGCCTGGGCCGCAGCCTGCTGGCGGCGGTTCCGCTGCCTGGGTGGTGGTGCGGGCTTCACATAGGCGGGATACCTGGGTTCCTCCTCCCACCTGGCTTTAGCCCGGGCGACCACCGCCGGGAACTCGTCGGCCAGTCCGAACAGGTCGGTATCGTCGAAGGACTCGATGTGCGGGTCTGCCGACGGCTGCTGTACCCCGATGGTGGCCCGCCCGCCTTTGATGGACAGAACCACCTTCAACTCCTCGGCGGTTTCCGTCTCCGCCGGAGCCGGCTGCTGCCCGTCAGGGTCGGCATCATCGGCATCATCGGCA
>JAPVWS010000330.1 GCA_027493295.1 Candidatus Versatilivorator vitaminiformans
CCTCCCTGGCCTTGCTGGGATCCAGCAATACTCCCAAGTTTCTGGGATCTCCCAAGCAACTCATCGGAGAGATTCCGGCGCCCGGCACGGGGAACGGTCAAACCTCGCCACCCCGGGCCGGCAGCAGCTCGACCGCGCCGAACACTCCAGGGCCGACCCTGGAAGCCCCACCTCAGGCAACCGATCGGCCGGCGCCCCGCCTGGCTTTCGTCAGGCTGGTCGGGCCCTCGGAACCCGCCTCGCGAGGCAGTCGGTTCAGGGTTGGCGTCTCGGTCGCCAATGCCCAACAGGTCCACGGGCTCTCGTTCAATTTCAGATTCAATCCGGAGCTGGTACGCTTGGTGGATGTCCAGGGCGGCGGATTCCTCAGCAGCGACGGAACATCGGTGGCGCTGGCCGAACGCCTGGAGAACTCACTGGGGCGAGCGGTGATCTCGATGACCCGGCCCCCCGACAGCGCCGGTGTCAGCGGATCCGGCGTGTTGATGAATCTCAGCTTCGAGGCCGTGGGAACCGGAGACGGCTCCATTGCCTTCGGACCCGGTTCCATCCTGCGCGACAGCGGGCAGGCAGCCATTCCCACCAGCCTTGCCAGTACCGAGGTAACCCTTCAGTGAGGTCGTCCATGACCTTCTCCTCAATCAAGGCCTCTTTCACGAATCGCAGGCGCTCCGAGCGGGGGTTGACGCTGGTGGAGCTGATCGCCACCGTCACCATTGTCAGCATCCTGGCCCTGGGAGCCCTGCCCTTGACCAAGGTGGTGATTCAGCGACAGAAGGAGGTTGAGCTGCGGCGGGCCCTGAGAGACATGAGAACGGCCATCGACCGCTACCACGACGCCGCCCTGGGCGGTCAGATCGAAATCAAGTTCGGCACCGACGGCTGGCCACCCGACCTGGATACGCTGGTGGAAGGCGTGGATCAGCTCAACGCGGTCGACAAGCGACTTCGCTTCCTGCGCCGCATCCCCACCGATCCCATGACGGGCGAGAAGGAATGGGGACTGCGCTCCTCGCAGGACAGTTGGGATGCCACCAGCCATGGCGGCCAGAATGTCTACGACGTCTACAGCAGGAGCAACGGAACGGCCCTGGACGGTTCCAGGTACTCGGAATGGTAGGACGGGAATGAAACGACGGAGTGACGGTGAAGGGGCCGCGGGTCAGCCGGGAGGGAGGCTCTGGAGAGACGGCTTCACTCTGATCGAGCTCATGATTGTGCTCACCATCGTGGCCATCCTGGTGAGCATTGCCCTTCCCATCGCCGACTCGGCCATCCTTCGCGCCCGTGAAGCTGTTCTGAAGAGCAATCTGCACACGCTGCGCACCCTCATCGACCACTACACCGCCGACAAGAGGAAGGCCCCCCAAACACTGGATGACCTGGTGACTGCCGGTTACCTGCGCGCTCTCCCCAAGGATCCGATCACCAACGAGACCGACTGGCAGATCGTGATGGAAGAGGCCTCCATGTTCCCGGACCAGCTCGAGCTGGGAATCTACGATGTCCGCAGCAATTCGGAGGCCATCTCCTCCGAGGGCACGGCCTACAGCAGCTGGTAGCGCCCGCGCCGGCACCCCGGTGGCGACTCCCCATTACTACCGCACCACTCCCTCCAGCGGGCTGCTGGCGGTGGCGTACAGCTTCCTGGGAATTCTACCTGCCAGGTAGGCCAGCCGGCCCGCCCGGGTAGCCAGATTCATGGCTTCGGCCATCTCCACCGGGTGATCCGCCGAGGCGATACCGGTGTTCATCAGGACGGCATCGGCGCCCAACTCCATGGCCAGAGCGGTGTCCGAGGCCGTGCCCACGCCGGCATCCACGATCAACGGAACCTCGGTAATCATTTCCCGCAGGATTTTCATGGTGGCCACGTTCTGAATTCCCATTCCCGAGCCGATGGGCGCCCCCAGCGGCATCACCGCTGCCGCTCCGGCATCGACCAGACGCCGGGCGGTCACCAGATCGTCGTTGGTGTAGGGAAGCACCACGAATCCTTCCTTCACCAGGATCTCGGTCGCCTCGAGCAGGCCCGCGTTGTCGGGAAAGAGCGTCTTTTCGTCTCCGATGACCTCCAGCTTCACCCAGTTGGAAAGGCCGGCTTCGCGGCCGAGCCGAGCAGCCCGCACGGCTTCGTCCCGGCTGTAGCAACCGGCCGTATTGGGCAGGATGAAATAACGCTTGGTATCGATCCAGTCCAGCAGCGACTCCCGGTTTCGATCGGAAAGATTCACCCGGCGCACCGCCACTGTCACAATCTCTGCGCCCGACTTCTCATGGGCTTCCACCATCTGCGCAAAGGATGCGTACTTCCCCGTCCCCACCAGCAGCCGGGATGAAAATTCCCGTCCCGCAATGACCAGCTTGTCAGGTTTCATGTCGGCCCCACCTCAGGAAACAGCTTCCAGAAATAATCGTTTCCAACTCTTTTTGTCGGCCTCATTCTAGTGTAAAGCCGCTTCGATTGCATCGCGAAATTGCCGCTGCCGTTACCAGCCTTGACCGGGGTTCTCCGCCGGGTTATGTTTACCTGCCGACGGCAATCCCTGTCCTGCCTGAATCCCAGCGCGCGGCATTCCTTCGGACCCTTGCCCGGATGAAGAACGGAACTCTCATCCTGCTGATTCTGTTACTTCTCTTCGCCTTCCCGGAGAGCCGGCCTTCAGAGGAAACATCCATGAAACCGACCCGAAATTCGGCTGCCGAGCCTGAATTCACCAATCGATTGATCCACGAGACCAGCCCCTATCTGCGGCAGCATGCCCACAACCCGGTGGACTGGTACCCCTGGGGAGAGGAAGCCCTTGAAAAGGCCAGGCGGGAAGACAAGCCGATTCTGCTAAGCATCGGATATTCGGCTTGCCACTGGTGCCATGTCATGGAGCGGGAGTCCTTCGAAAACGAAGCCATCGCCGAGGTCATGAACGCCCACTTCGTGAACATCAAGGTCGATAGGGAGGAACGGCCCGACCTGGACACCCTCTACATGAACTATGTCCAGATGACCACTGGAAGCGGCGGCTGGCCCATGACGGTGTTTCTGACTCCCGACGAGGTCCCCTTTTTCGGGGGGACCTATTTCCCTCCCGACGACCGCTTCGGTCGCCCCGGCTTCGGGCGCCTTTGCCTGGCCCTGGCCGAGGCCTATCGCGAGAAGCGGGAGGAGATTGAGGCCCGGGGGCCCGAAATTCTGCAGCGCCTGGAGGCCATGAACACGCTGCCCGCGGGCGCCGCCAAAGTGACGGGCGCCAGCCTCGACCGGGCTTTCGACCAGTTGGCCCCACGTTTTGACCTGACCCATGGCGGTTTCACCGGAGCTCCCAAGTTTCCCGGATCCATGAGCCTGACCTTCCTGCTACGCCACTTCTCCCGGACCGGCCGCCCGGAGGGGCGCGAATTCGTATCGCTGACCCTGGAGAAGATGGCCCGGGGGGGTATGTACGACCAACTGGGAGGAGGATTTCACCGCTACTCGGTGGATGAGCGCTGGCTGGTGCCCCATTTCGAGAAGATGCTCTACGACAACGCCCTCCTGAGCCGGCTCTATCTCGAAGCCTATCAGCTCGACCCGCAACCCCTGTACGCCAGAGTGGTGGAGGAGATCCTGGATTACGTGGTCCGAGAGATGCTGAATCCCCAGGGCGGCTTCTACTCGACCCAGGACGCCGACAGTGAAGGCCACGAAGGCAAGTTCTTTGTCTGGACTCCAGCCGAGGTAGGGGAGATCCTCGGCAAAGAGGAAAGCAAGGCCTTTTGCCGATATTACGACGTCACTGACGGGGGAAACTTCGAAGGGTCCAACATCCTGAACGTGCCCCGGCCACTGGAACAGGTGGCCGGCGAGCTGTCACTGTCTGCGGGCGAGCTTGCCAGGATCCTTTCCGAAGCCCGGGAACGCCTGTTCCGGGAGCGTGAGAAGCGGGTCAAGCCGCACCGTGACGAGAAGATTCTCACCGGCTGGAACAGCATGATGAGCGTCAGCTTCGTGGAGGCATCGGTGGTCCTGCAGCGGGCCGATTACCTGGAGGTCGCCAAGCGCAATGCCCGCTTCCTGCTCGAGCACCTGTGCCGCGGGGACAGGATATTTCGCACGCACAAGGACGGAGTGTCCAAGCTGCCCGGCTACCTCGATGACTACGCCAACCTGGTGGAGCACTTGCTGGCGCTCTACCAGGCCACCGGCGAGAGAGAGTGGCTGGACCAGGCGGTCATCTTCAACGACGCCATGCTGGAGCAGTTCTGGGACCGGGAGCAGGCCATCTTCTTCCTCACCGGCGAGGAACACGAGCAGTTGGTGACTCCGGTCAGGGACGCCTACGACAACGCCACCCCGGCCGGAAGCTCGGTGGCGGTCTTCAATCTCCTCAAGCTGGCCATCCTGACGGGCAACCTCGAGTACCGGAGCATCGCCGAGACCAACCTCGAGAACATGCACCTTCCCCTGACCCGCTATCCCAACGGCTTCGGATACCTGCTGGGGGCAGCCGACTTCTACCTGGGCCCGGTCAAGGAAATCGCCGTGGTGGGCGATCCGGACTCAGACGAGACCCGACGACTGCTCGAGGTCGTTCATCGGAAGTTCCTGCCCAACAAGGTGGTGGCCCTTCTGGACCCGAACGACACCGGCGGCGCCGATAATCTGCCGCTGCTCGAAGGCAAAACGCTGGTGAAGGGCCGACCGGCCGCCTACGTCTGCGAGAACTACACCTGCAAGGCCCCGGTCATCGAACCCGACCAACTGGATCTGGAGTTGGGCGGGAAGCCGTGATGGAGATGAGAAGCGCGCCGATTGGTTCCTGCCGCCCTGGCAAGAGAGATATCCCCAAATAGACATCAAGGATCACGAAGTGATTGTCGAATCGGGATTCAAGGCGACCATCCCGCCAGTTCGGTTGCGCTGATTCTCCCTTGAAGGGCAAAGGTGACCAAAGCGAGCCCACCCGGGAGCGCGGGCGTCCCGCCCGCATGCACCCCCGTTGCGGGCCGCTTGGTTTTCCTGCAATTCGGCACCCGGCTACCCTGCCGGAGGGTACACCATGGGCTCGGCCTAATCAGAGCAATGGCGCCGTTGCCGTTCGACCCGGGTGGAGGAGATGACCGAGGCTGTGCCAGGACCCGTGCGGGCGGGACGCCCGCGCTCCCGGGTGGGCTTCATCCCATGACGTCGGCGCAGTAACGGAAGTCCATCGGCCTTTGTGTTTATTCGTGGTTCGTCTTCAACAACCATCGGCAGTTTCTTCCTCGTATGATCTGCCCGGCAGCGCAGGGGCGGCGCTTATTTGAAACTGCCATTCCACAGGAGCCTACCATCGTTTCAGACTTCCCGGCCCAAACGGACACAAACCCTACGACCTCCCAGCCTCGCAGGATAATTCTCGATTCAGACCCGGGAATTGACGATGCCATGGCCATCCTGCTGGCGGCCCAGTCTCCGGAATTGCAAATCGAGGCCATAACCGTGGTTTGCGGAAACGTACTGGTGGACCAGGGTGTGGAGAATGCGCTCAAGCTGGTCGAACTGGCCGGCCGGACCGAGATTCCGGTGGCCAAGGGAGAGAAATACCCACTCCGAAAAAAGCTGATCACGGCCTCCATCGTGCACGGCAGGAACGGACTTGGAGAAACGGAATTGCCTTCCCCGTCCAAGACCGCCGAACCGGGTCACGCCGTGGACCTGATCATCGATCTCGTCCGCGCCCACCCGGGGCAAATCTCCCTGCTGCCCATGGGACCATTGACCAATATCGCTCGGGTCCTGCTCAAGCAGCCGGACATCGTAGAGCAGATACCCGAGATCATCCTGATGGGCGGCTCCATCGAAGGAGGAAACGCCACCCCTGCCGCCGAGGCCAACATCTACAACGACCCCGAGGCCGCCAAGATCGCCTTCGAGTCGGGCATTCCCATCACCATGGTGGGTCTGGGCGCCACTCATCAAACCCTGTTGCAACGGTCCCACACGGCCACTCTCGCCGAAAGTCGATCGCCCATCGCACGCTATGTGGCTCAATTGGCCGATTTCTATCTTGCCTTTTCCGAGAGCATCGGCTTTGAAGGGGGCGCGCTTCACGATCCGCTGGCAGTGGGCCTGGCAGTGGATTCATCACTGGCCACGGAGAGCCGCCCCATGCATATCGCCGTGGAGACCCAGGGGCGTTTGACCTATGGCGAAACGGTAGCCAATCGCCATCTGCTCAGGGAATCCGTCGAGGATGCTGGTGACCACTACGTTCTCACCAGGCTCGAGCCAGTTGAACCCAATGCCCAGGTCCCGGTGGTGATCGACGCCGACCGGTTTCTGCGGTTCTTCATGGACCGGATCTGTGCCCCGCCACGGGCTTTGGGGTGAGGACCTGGTCGCCGTAAAATGCCAATGATTTCGGGGAACAGTTAGGGACGTTGTTGAATTGCTGGAATAACCGTTCTCAACTTCCGCACTTTGCCGGACAAGAGGAGGCCCCCCGATCCTTCGCCAAATCCTTGACTCGTTGGATCGATTCCTCAATCCTGCCTTGAACGTCCTCATCCACCCTCGGGGCTTTCCAACAAGTGAGGATGCCTCACTGCTCAAGTGGATTAACTCCTGTAAATTTCCTTATTTTTAGTGTGAAACTCCTCCCTGAATTTTCTGTTGTTGGGCGAGTTCAGTTGTCCCTCTCCCGCCCGTCGTAGACCATGAAGCCGATGATCACCAGCACAGAGACAATCACCGCACCGACGAACCACTCCATTTTGCCTCACCACTGACCCACTAGCCCGAGCCTTTTCTGGACTGACTTGATGGTGTTCGGCGTGCGTCGCTGCCTGGCGGCAATCTCGCGGACGGGAACCTCCTTCTGGAAGGTCGCTTTAACCCTCGCCTTTTCCTCCGCGGTCCAGGCCTTGTTGGCTCTGCCTGCGGCGGCTACTCTGGGATCTGAGGGCAGTACCTTCTTCAACTCACGGATGTATTCTGCATTGAGGGGGAAGATCCGCTCCTGCGATCCGGCGATCCTGTCGATGCGGCGGGAGAGTTCATTAAACTCGTGAGAGTGCACCGTCATGTTCATCGGATGTTCTCCTCCTTGTGGATATGGTCCCGGATGAATTGCAGCAGCACCACCGCATCGGCAAGTTTGCGGTAGATGGCCCATACCAGAATAAACACCACTACGGGGAAGATCACTGCGACGGCGGATTCGGCCAGTCTGCCGATGGCGATGATAGATTCAAAGTGCAAGGTAGCCTCCTGAAGAATAAAGGGCCAGCCTCATGGCGAAGCCGGCCCGACGCCCTTATCGGGCTGGTCTAGTGACGCAGACGGTGAGGACACATCGGCACAAGATACATGGCGCAGCAGCGTTCCTGACGGCTCCACCCCTGAACCCAGGCATCCCGGTAACACCCCATGGTTCCCCACAAGCCCACGGCGTCATAGTCGCGGGCGCACAGGTGCTCGGCCCTCTTGCGTGCCGGGTCGGAATCGTCGAGCCAATACCCGTCGCCCGACAGTCATTGGCCATCAGAAGCGAGAAGAGGGAAGAGAGAGACAACACGACCACGACAAATGAGCAAACCGATCAGGGCTTCATTGCCATGCATATCGGCTGGGTGGAGCCGGGTGTAGCCAAATTCATTATTCCGATTGGGGGTCAGCTCCTGCCTCAAGCAGGATATTGGCCTGGCGTAGCAGGTCTCGGTACCCTCCGACAAGGTGACGACCGTTGCCAAGGGGGCATCACCCCAATCGCCGACCGTGTTGGGCTTGAGGCCTGTATCCACTACCTCCTTTGAGAGGTATGGATCTCCCGGGGATATGACCTTGTTGAGTTCATCGACCGTGGCCATCGAACCTGGCGCGGCCTGGGCGGTGTGACTGGCCGTAGAATTGGGCAAGACAACCAGCCACACCTATCCTGGAGGGGGCGCTCCAGGATTTACCTTCCCGTTTTCGAGCTTGCTGGCAACTCTACGACGTCCCTGCGTCACGCTCTTGCCTCCCAACCGCCGCCGAACAGGGAAAAAGTTCGAGGCCGGCAGGAAGGAAATGCGTCCGGGCCGGACGGCAGGAAGATAGACGCGGCCCCCAGAGAGAAGGTCCTTCAGCACGGCACTCCAACTGAGGGTCTATGCACCTGCCTACTCTCCTCCTCTCCCAAAATATCTCAAATTACTGCTTATACGAATGTTGCCCTGAAAGGGACCCCGAAGCAGATCCTGCAGAGCGTTTATTTCGGAGAAACCACACTTGATGCTAACAAACGAATGTGTTCTTAAAGTAAATTTTAAATCTTATAAAGTGTCTATTAAGTGTTTTTTAGACAAGATCTCCCAAACTGAGACCAGTGAGGTTCGATTTGGCCAGATCACGGCTCCTTGGTTGAGAGGGGGCCTCTCCTGCGGATGTTCCGCAAAAGCCGTGGAGGTCAAGAAAACACCATTGCCGGCAGCTTGAACCGGATGAGAGAGGAAGGGCGGCCGGTCCTTCTCAAGATGGGCGAATTGAAGGTGCAGCGGAGCCTTGCCAGAGACGAAATTGGACGTGAATCGAGACCGAAGAAAAGGCTTCACAATCCGGTTCCGGTTATCTAAGCCGGTTACCGGAATCAGAACGAAACGGGAAGCGGATTGTTTGCCGCAGGCACTGAAAATAGAGGGAGAAAGTAGGGGACGTTGTTGAATTACTGGAAAAACTGTACTTAATGCCGGCGTCTTGCCAAACAAGAGCAAGCTCCCGATCCCCCGCCACGGCCTTCCTCAGGCTCCCTGATGCTGTGAGCCTCATGTTGCAGCGGGAACGAGCCTTCTCAATGTTGACAAGACATCGAAAGACCTCTGGCAACACCAATTCCACTAATTCAACAACGTCACCTGTGATTCGCCAAGTCATGGGTACGGCAAAAACACAGGTCGACACGGAACTCGGGCACGCCTACTCGGCAGTGACTTATACGCTGCTTGCCAGGACGTGTCCAAGGGCTTTATTCATCGCTTCGCCATCTTGTTTCGACAACGTCCCGAGCTCGCGGATAATCAGTGCATTGTCCAGAGTGAAGGGCTTGAAGCGGACCTTGCAGGGAACATTGAGGCCGGCTTGTCGCCAGCCCTGAATTGCTACGTCGCTCGTCCAGTCGCTCCCGGCTGAGGTTATCATTGCCAGGATGGATTGTTCATGAGTCCGATTGAAGATCGCCGATGAGACTATCAAGGCCGGCCGGCGCTTGGTGGCTCGGCTACCGGTGAAAGGAATGGGGACGACGACTACGTCGAGCGGCTCAAAGATCACGCCACGCTTCCTCATCTTCGGGCGAGGACCATTCGTTGAGAACCTTGGAGAGACCCTTCAGATAGTTGTCCTGCCCCGGCGTCACCTTGTGTACTACTAGATGATCGCCCTCAATCTCGAAAGCAATCACATCACCGACGTGAAGGTCAGCCGCCTCGCGGATGCTCTTGGGGATCGTCGTCTGTCCGCGCGCCGTAATCTTGGAGAGTTGCATAATCTTATTTTACTGAAATTCTGATCTTACAGATAATGAGCCATCACAACACTTAAAGGCAATTCCAACTTGGCTGTTTCGCCTTTCCGACCAGCTCATACGCCAGAGCTAACGGGAAAAACGCCCATTGTCGGTGAACGCGATGGCAGCCGGAATGAAACGCGCCCGGGGAATTGGCCTACGGTGCGTTGAAACGCAATTACAGAAGGTATAGGTGCCGGCACAAGCACTTGCAGTGACCGTAAGCGCCGTGCGGTCGGCTACATCCTGGCGATTGGAGCCACTCCGAGACACGGGAGGCCTCCGTCCAACAATTTTCCGGAAGAATTGCCAGGCTGAGCCCGACGAATGCTAATATCGCTGAGGCGTGCGACGGGGACGACGTCGTCCCCTAACTGACCGGCCGTCAATTACCCCGGGCTGTAAGGTGGGATTGTTGGATCGGACCGGACGGCTAAAGATTTTAAAACGTTGATTATGGGGTATTAACAGAACCGCTCGCACTTTCTTGGGATGGAGTTTGGTGGACGAGAAGGGGATCGAACCCTCGACCTCGGCGTTGCGAACGCCGCGCTCTCCCATCTGAGCTACTCGCCCAGGCTGAACGCGTCTGTTTAGCATCTTGACCCAAAATGAGTCAAGCCATTTAGGCGCGGAAGGTGGCCGGTCGTCTAGCTGTGGCCGGCAGGTGAAAATCCCGACCACGCGACAGTCCCCTCCTGCGGTTCCTGCAGGAATTCCGCCATGCCCCTTGCTATATTGGTCCAGGAAGGATAGAACTCTGCCCTGGAGGCGCCCGGGAAATGCACCGGCTGTTGTCTTGACTTCCTGCTCATGAAATTTCTCCTCACCAACGATGACGGCTTCGATGCCCCAGGGCTCCAGGCACTGATCAAGGCGGTCGAGGGTCTGGGGAGGTGCGTGGTGGGGGCGCCCCACGAACCGCTGTCGGGCTGCAGCCACCAAGTCACCACCCATGAGCCCATCCGGGTGGAGGCTCGCGGCCTCTCGCGCTACAGCCTCTCGGGAACGCCCGCCGACTGTGTACGTATCGGCCTGCGCCAACTGGCGCCCAATGCCGACTGCGTGCTATCGGGAATCAATCAGGGAGGGAATCTGGGTGCGGATGTCTTCTATTCCGGCACGGTAGCGGCCGTTCGGGAAGGCGTGCTGGAGGGCGTGCCGGGCATCGCCGTTTCTCAGTACTGCAAAAATGACCTTCCCATCGACTGGAACCGCTCGGCCCGATGGGTGCGGCCCCTTCTACGAAAGCTGATACAGGCCCCCTGGGCCGCCGGGACCTTCTGGAATATCAATCTGCCTCACCTGGAACCCGGCCGCCCCGACCCACAAACCGTCTACTGTCCCTTGGATATGTCCCGCCTTCCGGTCACGTTTCGAATGGAAGGCACCGGTTTTCTGTACAACGGAAACTACCACCAGAGACGGTATGACCCGGGAACGGACGTCGAAGCTTGTTTTCGGGGGGATATCGCCGTGACCCAGGTTCGGTTGGCGTGAGCCGTTTCCTCAGGGTCCCAGTAAGCGGAGCCGGCCACCCTGCTCCCTCAGAGACGCTTGTCGGCGTGCCCGGACGCCAGGTAGCGCTTGGCGCAGGCCTGCACCATGGAAACCATCCCCATCAAACCCATGCTCTTCCCCATGGAGAGGTCCTTGCCGAAGATTCGGTAGACCACCTCACCGGGCACCCGGGCCAGCCTGGAGGCCGACTCTCCGGACAGGGTCTCGTCCAGGATGACGGCCATGCACTTGGCAGAGATTCCCTGGGGGTTCTCCACGGCGAAATGGAACTTCAGCGACTGGCTCGGGAGCTCTTCGCACCAGACGTAGGCCTCCGACTCGCAGGCCGGCGTCAGGTGGGTCTTGGAAAAGGGACGCGTGGCAATGAATTCCGGAACCGACTTGAACCGGGAGGCGATGTCGATGAGCATCTGGATGCGCTCGTCGCGGTCGCCCGACAAGTCCAGATACTCCAGTAACATCGCCAGTTTTTCCGGGTATGCGTCCATGATGATCCGGGTTTACCCCTGCGGCCTGCGATTGCACTTGCCTGGCCGGGTACTGCGGCCTATGGCTTTTCGATGGGCACGTTGACCAGGTTGCCCCATTCCGTCCAGCTCCCGTCATAGTTTCTGACTTGCTGGAAGCCGAGCAGATAGGTCAGGACGAACCAGGTGTGACTGCTGCGTTCCCCGATCCGGCAGTAGGCGACGATATCGTCCCCGGCCTGCAGATTGTTTTCCCCGGTGTAGATTGCGCGCAACTCGTCGGCGGTCTTGAAGGTGCCGTCCTCGTTGGCGGCGCGGGCCCAGGGGATGTTGGCGGCTCCCGGAATGTGCCCGCCACGCAGGGCGCCTTCGTTGGGGTAGGCCTCCATGTGCAGCCGCTCGCCGGTGTATTCCGCCGGGCTTCTCACATCCACCAGAGGTCTTCCGGCCTGGACATGCTCCAGCACCTGGTCTCGAAAGACACGAACCCCGCTGTCATCCCTGTCCGGAGCCTGATAATTGGTGGTGGGATAGATGGCGGCCTCGGTCACCAGCGGCCTCCCCTCGCTTTGCCATTTCAGGCGCCCTCCGTCCATGATCTTGGCATTGGTGTGCCCGAACAACTGAAACACCCAGAAGGCATAGCAGGCCCACCAGTTGCTCTTGTCGCCGTACAGCACCACCGTCGTCTCCCGAGTGGCCCCGATGCGCCTCATCAGGTCTTCAAACCCCGACTTGTCGAGATAGTCCCGCCGCAGAGGGTGGTTCAGATCGCGGGTCCAATCGACTTCCACGGCTCCCGGAATGTGCCCGGAGGCATAGAGCAGCGGATCCTCGTTGGATTCGGCAAACCTGAGATTGGGATCGTTCAGATGCTCCGACACCCACTCGGTCGACACCAGGGCGTCCGTGCTGGCGTATCCTCGTTCTTCAATGGCAGACATAACGCGTCCCTCCTTGTAATGTTTTTCAGAGTTATACCATACACTTTGCCGGTCGTCCCTCGATCCGCCCCTCTTCGGTACCGAATTGTCCTCGAACCGGCCCTACCAACCTACCGGCTGGCCCTTGTTCTGTTCATCCAGCCACTTCCGCAGCGGGGCAAAGTAATCCAGAATTGCGGTGGCATCCATCTCCCGTTCTCCCGTCAACACCTCCAGCGCCTCCGGCCAGGGCCGGCTGGCTCCCATGGCGAGCATCTCACGCAGGCGCTTGCCGGCAGCCTCGCTCCCGTAAATGGAGCACCGATGGAGACTGTCCTCGCAGGCGGCTTCCCGAGCCAGGGCCCGATGGAATTGAAACTGCAGGATTTGGGCCAGAAAGTAACGGGTATAGGGCACGTTGGCCGGCACGTGGTACTTGGCGCCCGGATCAAAATCGCCGTCGCCACGGGCCACCGGGGGAGCGATGCCCTGGTACTTGCCTCTCAGTTCCCACCAGGCCTGATTGTAGCGGTCGGGTGCAATCTCACCGGAGAATACCTTCCAGCGCCACTGATCCACCAGCAGGCCGAAGGGAAGGAAGGCAATCTTGTCCAGCGCCTGGCGCAGCAGCAACCCCAGGTCCTTGGACGACGGGGGCGCCTGATCCAGCAACCCGAGCTTTACCAGGTAGGGGGGAGTGATGGAGAGTGCAATGGTGTCTCCCACGGCCTCGTGGAACCCGTCGTTGGCGCTTTCCCTGAAGAGGACCGGCTGCTGGCTGTAGGCTCTCTGATAGTAGTTGTGACCCAACTCGTGGTGGATGACATTGAAATCCTCGGCGGTGATGTCGATGCACATCTTGATGCGCAAATCCTCGCGCCCATCCACGTTCCAGGCGCTGGCATGGCAGATGACCTCCCGGTCGCGGGGTTTTTCAAACAGGGATCGATCCCAGAAGCTCTGCGGCAGGGGGGCGAAACCGAGCGAACTGAAAAATCCCTCTCCGTAGGAGACCATCTGCCTCGGAGTCGTCTTTCGGGACCGAAGAATCTCGGTGAGATCGAAGCCCGGATCGGTTTCCCGCGGCGCGACCAGCGGGAAGACGTTGGACCAGGTTTGCGCCCACATGTTGCCCAGCAAGTGAGCCGGTATGGGACCGTTGGCGGGAACCACCTCCGGCCCGTAGTGGGTTCTCAGCCGCTGTCTCACGTAGGCATGCAGCGAGAGATAGAATGGCCTCACCTGCTCCCACAGGCGATCCAGCTCTCCAAGGAAGGCCTCCGGAGGCATGTCGTACTTGGCCCTCCACATGGCGCCCGTATCCGAGAATCCCAGGCTGCGGGCTCCCTGATTGGCCAGTTCCACGTACCGCTGATAATCCCTTCGCATTGGAGGAGAAATACCTCTCCAGCCAACCCAGGCTGCCTTCAGGGCTTCCGGATCCCGGCTGCTGGCCATGATGCGGGATAGATCCTGCAGGTTCCGACACTCGTCGCCGGCCTCCCCGCAAACCTTCCCTTTTCCATAGGTGGATTCCATTGACGTCACCAACCGGGTGAGCTCCTCGCTGGCCTTGGGATCGGGAGGAGCGGCCAGCGTCAGCGACAGTCGGAGCAGCTCCAGTTTCCTTGCCAGTTCTCTCGGCAAACCGGCCGTTTCGAAGCCCGCCGATTCCTTGGCCAGCCTGGCGGTGGCCTCGATGGCCCGCTTGCTGGCCAATGCAGCCAGAGCCTGGGTGTCTCCGGTGATGTAGGTCGACCGGACCCAACTGGCGCGGGCGGCCTCGGTCCAGAGCCCCAGCAAGTGTTCCTCCGCCTGGCTCACGAACTCTTCCGCCGCGGACGAGGTGGACTCGGCTGCGTCCTGCGATCCGGCCAGCCCCGAAAACGATCCGGACGCAAGGGCCATGACGACCCCAATGAGAACCATCCGTCTCTTCAAGGGAGAACTCCTTCTCCGGCCGCAACGGCCGAACGGTCCACTCAGTTTAATATCTGGTTTCTCCTCCCTCAATAGTTTTAAACCCTTGGCAACCCTGGACGGATCTCTCTTGACTCTTCTCCAATGCCTTGGTGGCCCAAGTCGTACTTCGCGGATAACTCGCTTCCTCTTCGTGGATAGTTCCTGAATTGTTTCAAGTAGATGAAGCGTTACCATAGCTGGCAGCGTCACTAATGCCCTGGTTGCACTGCGCTGAGGTCGAAAAGGGGCTTAACCTCTACGATTCAATCACTATCCACTAGCCACTGGCAACTGCCTCAATTCCCCTTGTGCTTCCGGAGCAGGCAAAATAGACTGGTTGGAGTGGACTGAAGGGGGCAAGGGCATCCAGCCGAACCCCAGCGAAAGGCCAATCATGCGGGGCTTCAACATCGTCGTCTTCATGATGGCTCTGTCCCTTGGTGCCGGATCGATCGGCTGCACGAGCGAGGCCGGTTCGAACAGGGCCGAACCGCTGTCCAAGGCCTCTCCGTCCCACAGCGCCGGTCCACCCGCAACCGTCAGCATTTTTTCGGTAGAGAAGGGAGAGCTGGTCATGGTGAAAAAGGTAGTTAAGTCCGAGGAGGATTGGCGCAATCAACTCACGCCCCTGCAATACAACGTGACCCGAAAGGCGGGGACCGAGCTCGCCTTCAGCGGGAAGTACAATTTCGCCAAGGAGACCGGCATTTACCAGTGCGTGTGCTGCGGAACCGATCTGTTCACCTCCGACACCAAGTACGACTCGGGAACCGGTTGGCCGAGCTTCTGGGAGCCCATCGCTCCCGAGAACATCCGCACCGAAACGGACAGGGCTTACGGCATGGTCCGGACGGAAGTCCTGTGCAATCGCTGTGACGCCCATCTGGGACACGTTTTCAACGATGGCCCCAGGCCGACCGGCTTGCGCTACTGCATGAATTCGGCGGCTCTCAACCTCAAGACGGAATAGGGAGAGGCAATCAGAGACCCGTCGGAAGCATCCCTGCCGCTCGAAGCCATTCCAGGCAATGTTCCACCCCCATCTCGCCAATTCCCTTCGATGGTCCCTGATGGGCGCCTGGCTGATGGGCACGGCTTTCCTCTGGTTGGTCGCCACCGAGAACTTTCGTCGAGTGGATGCAGTTCTGAGCAGCCCCCATCCCGAATTCCACCAAAGGCTGGAACCCCTGCCCACCGGCGAGGCGCGCGTCGTCCTGCGTTTCCTGGCCTCCGAGCTCAATCGCTTCTATTTCACCGTTTGGGGCTGGTCCCAGTTGTTCCTTGGAGGGGTGATCCTGATCTTGAGTTGGCGCCTGGCGGCTGACCGCTTCGAGTTGTGTCTGCTGGGCGCAATCGGGTTGTTGGCGGCCATTCTGGCACTTTGGGTGACGCCGTCCCTTGTCGAAATCGGACGCCAGGTCGACTTCATCCGCCGATCTCCGCCACCGCCACAGATGGATGCCTTCTGGCGTTACCACCTTGCCTACACTGTGACCGATCTGGTCAAGTTTGGCGCCGGACTTTTTTGGTTGCTGCGAACCGGGCTGAAGCGGGCCTGATACCCTCTCCAAAGCCGAGGCCTCTCATCATCCGGTAGCCGGGAGGCCGGCAGCCCTGCCCCACCGCAGGGGCACCGCCGCTTCAGTCTTGCTTCCATGCCATGGCTACTTTTGCGATCGGCGACATTCACGGATGCTTCCGGACCCTGCAGCGCCTCGTGGAAGCCATCCGGTTCGACCCCGGCCGGGATCGACTTTGGCTGGTGGGCGACCTGGTCAACCGCGGACCGAGATCCCTGGAGGTCCTCCGCTGGGCTCGGAAACTTGGCGATCGAGCCGTCTGCGTTCTCGGAAACCACGACCTCAAGCTGCTGGCCTGCGGCCTGGGAGTTCGATCTTCCCTGAAGAACGCTCAACTGAGCTCGATTCTGGCTGCCGGGGACCGCGAGGAACTGCTCGCCTGGCTCAGAGGCCGGCCTCTGGTTCACCGCGAAGGAGGGTATGTCCTGGTTCACGCCGGGCTGTTGCCGCAATGGACGGTGGATCAGGCAGTCCAACTGGGAGAGGAAGTTCGACGGCGCCTGAGGGGGCCGGGAGGCGCAGAGCTGTTGCAGTGCCTGACGGCCAGGGACCTCTCGGCATTCAAGGAGGAAGAATCCGGATTATCGCGACTGGCGACGGCCCTCTGCGCAATGACCCAACTGAGGACGCTCAACCCGGACGGGAGCATGGACCACAGCTTCGTGGGCCCACTGTCGGAGATGCCCGACTCCCTCATCCCCTGGTTTTCGTTTCCCGGCCGGCGCAACCGCTCCGCCACCGTCCTTTTCGGGCATTGGGCCGCCCTGGGGTTGCACCAGGCACCCGGAACCGCAGGCCTCGACAGCAACTGTGTCCGCGGAGGGCGGCTGACGGCCATGCGATTGGAGGATGGCCGGATTTTTCAACAGGAATATGTGGGTTGACCCGCATTTCTCACCAGGGGGCATGATCATGGCGCAGGAATTTTCCCTTCAGCGCGTGCTCGCGACCGAAGAGCGTAGCGGTTTCTACGGTCGAGGGAG
>JAPVWS010000331.1 GCA_027493295.1 Candidatus Versatilivorator vitaminiformans
TCCAGCAGTTTCATGGCGATGGTCATGGGTTGACCGTCGCGGTAAATCCTGAGATCGATGGCCTCTCCGGGACGTCTCTTGCCGACGATCAGTCGCAGTCGCGCAATGGAGTCGACCGTTTGACCGTCGGCCTCCACGATGATATCCCCTCCCAGGAGGAGCCTTCTGTTGCCGACTCGATAGGTCTGTCGCCCGCCCCGGACCCCCGCTTCGGAAAAGGAGTCTCCACTGGCCGTACGGGCCACCAGGACGCCCTGAGTCACCGGAAGATCCAGGACCCGGGCCAGCCGCGGGGTGATGCGATAGCCCTCCAGGCGCGCGAAGGGGCGCCGCACCCTTCCGGTCGAGATCAGGTCGGGAATGATTCGCCTGGCGGTGTCCACCGGCACGGCGAAGCCGATTCCGATGCTGCCGCCGCTGGTGGAAAAGATCTGGGTATTGATGCCGATCATCTCACCCCGGGCGTTGAGCAAAGGACCTCCGGAGTTCCCCGGGTTGATGGCGGCGTCGGTCTGGATGACGTCATCGATCAGCCGGCCTCTTTGGTCCTGAATCGACCGCTGCAGGGAACTGATCACCCCCACCGTCAGGGTTCCCTGAAGGCCGAAGGGGTTTCCAATGGCCAGCGCCTTCTGCCCCACCCTGAGATCGGCGGAATCCCCCAAGGGGACGACCGTAAGCGGCGCGTTAGCGGGATCGATCTTGATGATAGCCAGGTCGTTGGGCGGATCTGCGCCAATCACCTTGGCTTCGAACTTGCGCTCTTCGGTCAGCAGCGTCACTTCCAGGAGTCGAGCCTCTTCGATCACGTGGTAGTTGGTCAGGATGTGGCCCTGGGCGTCGATGATGGATCCGGAACCGGAACCCTGCTGGGGGACGGCGCTGAAGAAGAAGTCGAATCCCAGGGTGGTGGAGGTGATGTTGACCACGCCCGGACTCACCCGCCGGTAGATCTCGATATTTTCGGATTCGTCCTGGCTGAGGGGGCCGTCGGGAAGCGGGGCAGCCACAACGCTGGCGGATTGACCGGGATAGGAAGCGGGCCGCAGGTCCTCGCGGGACGGGCGCCCCAGCAGCCAGGTAAGGGCGGAGGCCAGGGCCAGCAGTAACACCAGCGTCGACAAGCGAAGGGTCAGCTTCATGGTGTTGAGAATCCGCGGTCAGAGCCGGAGGTAACCCCCGGGAGCGCGGGCGTCCCGCTCGCACAACACGGGCAAGGCCTCGCCCATCTCCTCCGCCCGGCTAGACCGGCAGCGGCGTTAGGTCTCTGCTTTGGCCGAGCCCCTGCCGTTCCCGCCGGAAGGGTGGCAGGGTGCGGCATCGCAGGGAAACCGAGCGGCACGCAGCGGGAGTGCATGCGGGCGGGACGCCCGCGCTCCCGGGTGGCCTCCTCCCATTACTCCTGCTCCTCAAAGGCGCACTTGCCGGGTTGCCGGGTCGCAGCCCTGTCGATGCGGCAGAGCCGTCCCGCCTGGTGTCCCTTCGTGGTCCTTCGGGTAACTTCGTGGATCACTCTTGTTTCGTTTGTTTCAGGCAAGTCCGAAGTGGAATGGTTTCTGTTACCCCAGCAGTTCCTCGATGGTCCGTCGGGTTTCCTTCATGTAGGAAGGTCGAAAACCGTCGTACCT
The DNA here is from genome assembly GCA_027493295.1 of Candidatus Versatilivorator vitaminiformans. Lineage (GTDB taxonomy): Bacteria > Acidobacteriota > Terriglobia > Versatilivoradales > Versatilivoraceae > Versatilivorator > Versatilivorator vitaminiformans. The sequence goes on from JAPVWS010000331.1 coordinate 1,629, forward strand.
TTTGACGATCTTTCCCTGCTGATCCACGATGAAGGTGGTCGGAATGGCGCGTACGCCTCCGAAATCGTCTGCCACCGAGCCGGCTCCTACCGCCACCGGGTATTTCATGCGGTGCCGCCGCATGAACCGCCGGACCTCTTCGGGGTCACCCGAATCCATGGAGATGCCGAGGATTTCCACCCCCTTGGAACCAAAATCCCTGTAGAGGTCGTTCAAGTGCGGAATTTCGTAAACGCAGGGCGTGCACCAGGTGGCCCAGAAGTTCACCACAAGGATCTTCTGGTCATAGTCTTGCGAGCTTACCGTTTCTCCGGTCAGGGTGGTCATTGAGAAATCGGGCAAGCTCGAGACCTGGTGAGACCCCGGCGCCCCGGGTCCGTTGGCGGTGGGGAAAGCGCAGGACCAGGAGAATCCGAGCAGAAGACAGAGCGCGGCTGCAAGAAAGCGGCTCCTTCGGGCCCTGGTCATAAACGGGTTCATCCGGTCTCCTGACAGTACCCCTGTCCGATTTGAGTCCTCATTGTAGTCGCCCCCCGCTCGGGCGCACAAGATTCCAGAGGAGACACGCTGGCCCGCTTTTCTCACCAGGCCGCTCGATTCATAGATGAAAGTCCATCTATTTTCAGCACCTCATGGGTCTGATTGGGATGCCTATCGGTTGCACACGGCGCTGGGCGTGCCCTGGCTTGTCCTTTTCCCCTCAGCGCATCCATGCTCGCTCGACCGTAGTGACCGCTACGCTCTTCGCTCCCGAGCACGC
>JAPVWS010000332.1 GCA_027493295.1 Candidatus Versatilivorator vitaminiformans
CGATTTCAGCACGGCCCCGCCGTTTTCGGCAAAAACAGCGATACCGAGATCTTCCGCCGGCGCGTAGTTGACCCGCGTGACGGCGGAGCGTCCTTCGTCGATAAACACTTCCAGGACGGACTTGTCGAGAAACAGGTGCAACTTGAGTGTCCGGGAACCTGCCTCCAGTGGCACCTCGGTTCCCGCCACGTTCAAAGTCCCGTCACTGTAGCGCAATGAAAGGCCGTTCTGCCCATCCCGGCTGCAACGAACCTTCAGCCCGAAGGCGCCGGCATCTCCCGGGGCGAATTCGGCCTTGATCTCCAGCGCATCCCCGCCGGCTCCCTCAATGGCCTTCAACTCATCGGTCAGGCTCAGATTCTCCACCTTCAGATGTTTTCCTCGCAGTTGTTCCAGTTCGGGCGCCGGGGTCTGAATGAGACGATCGTCCTGATCCAGGCTCAGCAGGCGGGGCAGAGACATGCAGCCGTTCCAGCCACGATCGGGCTTGAAGCCGCTCACCCATCCCAGCAGGATGGTGCGACCGGCCGGATCGGTGAATACCGTGGTGCCGTAGACACCCCGGTGCAGGGGTGTCGGCATCTCCTCGCCGCCGTATCCGTAGTCCAGAACGCGAGGCTGGGTCTTGAGGTCCAGGGCAATGGCCTCAGGATCGAAGTCGCCGATCAGATAGCTGATGGGATAGGTGGAACGGATCAATACCTGGCGGCCGTCCAGAGAGAAGATATTGGGGCATTCGCCGTCGACCCCCTCGACCGTGCCCACCGCTTTCCAGGCGGTGAGTCGATCGTTTTGCGCTTTGCAGATCAGTCCCTCGGTCTCCTTGAAAGTGGCGAAGACGCCTTCTCCCACCTGAAACACGAACATGTCGGCCCAGTTCGCCCTGACGTCCTTGGGAATCCCGCTCTTTCCTGCCGCCAGTCCGATGTCGAACCTGCGCCACACCATGAGGTCCTCATCGAGCGGCTCCGCGGCCCACTGTTCGCGCTTGTTCTTGGAGAGATTCATGGGCGTATGGGCGAAGAAGAGGATGGGACTGCCGTCCTTTCGGATGAAGGCGCTGCCGGAGGCTTCCAGCCTGGCGCCTTCCGGCGGCATCAGAACGGGACGCAGGTGCTCCCAATTCACCAGGTCGCGGCTCCTGGTGTGTCCCCAGCCGATGCCGCGCCCTCGGTTGTGCCCGTCGGACAATGGCCCCTGTTGGAAGAAAACGTGGTAGTAGCCCCGGTAGTGGAAGCCTCCGCAGACGTCGTTCATCCACAGGGCCGGTGGCCGATAGTGGTATACCGGACGGGTGGGATCCCGGGCCGCCTTCGGAGCGGCAGCCTCAATGGCGGCCACGGCCCGGTCGATCCGTTCCTGCTCCGGGTCTTTCACCTGACCGCACCCGAGGAAAACGGCCGCCATCGTCAAAAGGGCCAAGCCCGCTCGCATGCTGCTCTGGTTCATCTCGTCCTCTTTTCCCGGTAACGTATGGAGAGCCGGAATTATCGCACAGGGGGCGGCCCGGGGGAACCCCGGCCCCTGCACTTCCGCGCGGCCATCCCGGGCTGCTCCGGTAGGGGAAACCCTTGTGGTTGCCCGGTTGTTCCCGTTCGCCCGGTCATCCCCACGTAGGGTGGCCACCGTGCCCGCGGGCTGGAACTATCGGGTTTACGAGCGGAAGCCGGAATCAGTATAGTGAGCAGCCTGCTACCCCCGTCAGGATTGTTCCTGCGGGGCCACATGAGGAATTGCCATGGACAAGCTCGTCATTACGGTGACCACCGATTCCACCGGGTCCTATCCCCGCAACCCCTACCTGACGCCTTGCACCGATGCCAGGGGCGTGGCCGAGGAGTACCTGCGCGCCCTGGATGCCGGCGCCGCCATCGTGCACACCCATGGTGCCTACACTCATGATCCCGTCATTCAACCGGACGGGCGCAAGTTGTCCATCCCGGACATGGAGGGCTGGCGGGACATCTCCGAGCGGATTCGCGCCAGGTTCAATCCCATCATGCAGTTTGGAATGGCCAGCATGCGCCTGGAACAGAAGCTGGAGCTCTGGGAGACCCTGCGGCCCGACATGAGCTCCATCAACTTCAACTCCCACGATGAGTATTTCCAGCCCGATCCGGAATATCCGCCCTTCAGCGTCTACTCCGTCCATCCCATCAACGAGCTGCGGGAGTATGCGCGCCTGGCCAAGGAACGGGGAGTCAAGCTGGAGATCGAATGCTTCAGCACGGGCGCCTTCTGGGCTATCGGCAAGATTCGATCAGGCGATTTCTGGACCGACGAAGGGGTGCGGGAGCAGGAACCCGGCCTGCTGGCCGATCCCCTGTGGCTCACGCTCTTCTTCGGCTGGGACGGCCAGAGCTGGACTCCTCCCACGATACGGGCCTTGCAGTACATGGTGGACAACCTTCCCCCCAATGCCAACTGGAGCATGAGCTGCATGGAGCCGCCGGTGTACTGGTCGATGGTGGCTCACACCATTGCCGTGGGAGGGCACGTGCGCATCGGCATGGAAGACTGTCCCTACCTGGAGGCCGGGGTCTATGCCAAGACCAACGCCGAGCTGGTGGAAAAAGCCGTGCGCATCGCCGGGGAAATCGGCAGAGAGGTCGCCTCACCGGAGGAAGCCCGCAGAATCGTGGGCCTGTGAGCGCTCGCGTTCCGGCGCAGCCGTGGAAACATCGGCCGCCGGTCAGGGAGCCACCAATGAAGGGCATCAGTTGCAACTCCAACCTGCTGAGCGACCTGCCGGTGGAGCAGGCCATGGACGTGCTGGGCGAGCACGGATACGCGGCCATTGACATCTGCCTGGAAATCGCG
>JAPVWS010000333.1 GCA_027493295.1 Candidatus Versatilivorator vitaminiformans
AGAGTTCGACGATGCCTTGAAATCCGCGATCAGCGATAGCGACCAGGTTTTGATTATGGATCTGGAGAAAGTCTCATACGTCAGCAGCGCGGGCCTTCGCGTAATTTTGCTGACCGCCAAAACCCTCCAGCAAAGGAGCGCCAAGCTGCTGATTTGCTCGCTCGCGGAGCCAATTCGCGAGGTCTTCGAAATCAGCGGCTTCGACAAGATCATACCGATTCATGCAAATCTGGGCGAGGCGAAAGCCTCGATAGGTTAGCGGCGCTCACTTTTCCGGTAGTCTGCCGGGGGTGGGTTTTCGCCTGCCCTTGTGCGAATCTGATCAGCCCATGGAGCGCGAACGAGCTATTCCTTCCGAAGCCGGGAGGCGGGTCTTTGCAAGCAAGGAGAGATTCCCGACAAGCGTGGCGGGTACTACGCCGGTGGGACGGGCCAAAAGATGAGTTGGAAGTACAAGATCCTGGTCGTGGACGACGAGCCTGATCTCGAACGGCTCATGTTGCAGCGAATGCGTCGCGACATTCGCGCCGGCCTCTACAAGTTCGTCTTTGCCCACAATGGCCTGGAAGCCCTGGACCGTCTGAGGGAGCAGCCCGATATCGACCTGGTGCTCTCCGACATCAATATGCCCAAGATGGACGGGCTCACGCTGATCGAGCAGATCCCCAAGGTCCAACCCGATATCCGTTCCGTGATCATCTCGGCCTACGGCGATATGAAGAATATCCGCACGGCCATGAACCGGGGCGCGTTCGACTTTGTCACCAAGCCAATCGACTTCGACGACCTGAAGCTCACCATTTCCCGCACCCTGCAGCACCTTGTCGAATGGCGCGAAGCTCTTGAATCGCGCGACAAGCTGGTGGCCCTGCAAAACGAACTCGGCGTCGCCAGCAAGATACAGCAGTCGATCCTGCCCACCCACTTTCCCGACAGACCCGACTGCCGCATCTTCGCCAACATGAAACCTGCCCGCAACGTGGGCGGGGACTTCTTCGATGTCATCAGCCTGCAGGACGGCCGCATCGGCATCGCCATCGCCGACGTTTCCGACAAGGGGGTTCCCGCCGCGCTCTTCATGATGTCCTGCCGCACACTGATCAAGGGTGCAGCCATCGGCAAGACCGATCCCGGAGAAGTGTTGCACGAGGTGAACCAATTGCTGCAGGAGGACAACGACGCCGCCATGTTCGTTACCGTTTTCTATGGCGTCTATGACCCCGACAGTCAGCGATTTCAATATGCCAACGGAGGCCACAATTCACCTCTGGTCGTGCATGCCGACGGAAGCTCCGCCGAGTTGCCCTTGACCGGAGGCATTGCTCTGGGATTGATGCCCGATCTCGAGTATGACAACAACACCGTAACCCTTACTCCCGGAGACCTGATCGTTCTGTTCACCGACGGTGTCACCGAGGCCTTCGACGAGAAGGGCGACCAGTTCGGAACCGATCGTCTGAAAGAAGTCTTCGCAGGTACGGCGCCCGAAGATGTCCAGGCAGCCAACCGTGCCGTTTTTGAAGCCGTAGAGAAATTCGCCGGCGCCACTCCCCAGTCCGACGACATCACTTGCGTGACACTCCTGCACGATCGCGACGGCGGCTGATCCCGATGCTTTCTTTGTGTCTCGAATCCCGGCTCGAGGAATTGCAACGACTTGAAGCGGCCGTTGAAGATCTCGGGGAGCGGGAGCAATGGCCCTCAGCCCTCCTTTACCAGGTCAAGCTCGTTCTGGAAGAGGTGATCGTCAATATCGTCAATTACGGCTACGAGGAGAGAGCGGGACACAAGATCGATGTCCAACTGATCTCGGAACCGGACACTCTCACCATCAAGATTGCCGACGACGGCCGCGCCTTCGATCCACTGCACCAGGCTCCCCGGCCAGATGTGGCGGCACCCCTCGAAGACCGTCCCATCGGCGGGTTGGGCGTTTATCTGGTGCAGACTCTGATGGACGAAGCCCACTACCGTCGGGAGCAGAACAGAAATCATCTGACTCTGATCAAGCGGAGGGACGGATGAGTCCGGCGTGCCGGATAGCGGCAGCGCTGCTGCTCGCTTCCGGCTCTCTATTCAGCGGTCCAACCCCGGGCTTCGCCCAAGAGGTTGGCGTCTCAGGGAATCGCATCCTCTTCGGACAATCGGCTGCCTTCAGCGGACCCGCCCGAGAGCTGGGGCGGAACATGCGCCTCGGAATCGAAGCGGCCTTCCACGAAGCCAATGCGCGAGGCGGCGTTCACGAACGGCAGTTGGAGCTGTTGAGCCTCGACGATGCCTATGAGCCGGAAGCCGCCATCGCCAACACCCACAAACTGATCCACGACGACAAGGTCTTCGCGCTCATCGGGGCCGTGGGCACGCCAACCTCACGCGCTTCCACCCCCGTGGCCGCCGCTGCCGGAGTTCCCTACATCGCACCCTTCACAGGCGCCGCCTTTCTGCGGGACGAACAGTGGCGAAACGTCATCAACCTGCGGGCCTCCTACAGTCAGGAAATCGATACCATGGTCTCCCACCTGACCGACAGGCTGGGCATCGACCGTATCGGCGTCATGTATCAGGACGATTCGTTCGGCCGTGACACCTACCGCAGCTTGAGACGATCCCTGGGGCGACGTCAGCTCAAGCCGGTATCGGTGGGGGTGTATCAGCGCAACACCACCGCCGTGAAGACGCCTCTTCTGGACCTGCGTTCCCAAAACCCGGGGGCGGTGATTCTCATCGGCGCCTACAAGCCGGTCTCTTCACTGATCGCCTGGGCCCGCCACACCGGGATGAGGGCGGTCTTCATGGCGCTCTCCTTCGTGGGCAGCAACGCCTTGTCGGAAGCGCTGGGTCCCGCCGGCGTCGGGGTTTTCGTTACCCAGGTGGTTCCTCCGCCGACCGACACCACCCACCCGATCACCGCCAACTACAACCGAGCCCTGTGGTCCTTCGATTCGGACGCCACTCCCGGATTTGTCTCGTTCGAAGGCTACCTGGCCGGCCGCTTGGCCATCGCGGCCCTGGAACGCTGCGGCCGAGACGTGGATCGAGCCGGATTTCTCGACAGTCTGCGTCTCTCCGACCCCATCGACCTGGACGGGTTCGAGCTCCGCTTCGGCGAAACGGACAACCAGGGCTCCGATTCCGTATTCCTGACCAGGATCGGCCGCGACGGTTACTATCACCCAATCGAGACGCTCCGGGGCGGGAGTCGACCGTGATCGACCGGCTGCGAAGCCTGTTCAGGAACCCTATTCACTCCGGGGAATCAAAGCGGCCTGCCGCCCGCTCCAAGACCTCAATCGGCCAGTCCGTGGGAACCGCCGCCGCCGGCTTGTTGCAGCGACTGCTCGAGAGTCGATTCCTGACGGCCATCTTGAGCCCCTTGTCCCGCCTGATTGGGGCCGAGAGGGTTCAACGCCATCGCGGGCTCGCGATGGAGCTGGTGCAGCGGCTGCGTGAAGGCCGAATCGGGCTTGGAATACAGCTCTATATCGGGATCGGCGGAGCTGTGGCCATCACCCTGTCGGCAAGCCTGGTGGCCTGGTTCTCCTTCAATCAAGTCGGCGATGCTCAGAACCGCGTCAACGAGGACAGCATTCCGGAAATGACCGCCGCCTTCGGCCTGGCGCGCCAGGCCGGCACACTGGTGGCGGCGGCCCCGCGCCTGGTCACCGCAGCAACTCCGGCCGACTTTACCGGTGTGGCTGCCGCGGTTGCCAAGGAGCAAACGGACTTCGAGACACGCCTTCAAGCCCTGATCCCCCGGAAGGGGGAAGAAGAAAAAGTCTCGCGCATTCTGGCCAATGGGAGTGAGATTATTTCGAACATCGGGGCCATTCGAGATTCGGTATCCGAGTCATTCGTGCTCAGTGAGCGCAGCGAAGAGCTGCTCACCACGCTGGAGGGTCTGCAGGATGAACTGACCGTCATTCTGGTTCCGGCCATCGATGACCATTACTTCTACGCCCTGACCGGCTACCGGAACCTTCGCGAGCGGCCGGCCTCCCCGGCACGGCACTTCGCGAAAGCCGAGTTCAACCGCTACCGCCACATGATCGAATTGCAGGCGCATGCGACCACTGCGACCCAGCTTCTGGCGGGCGTCACCAATCTGACGGAAATCCCGCTGATCGAGCCGGTTCGGGAGCGCTTCGAGTCGGCCCGCGACGGCATCGGGCGCAGCCTCGTGGCTCTCGGTACGGCTCCGTTGCGGGAAAGGATATCCCCGGTTTTCGACCAGCTGTTGGATCTGGGGCTGGGAGAACAGAATGGATTCGATCTGCGTGCACAGGAACTCGGTCTCGCCAATAGACAGCGGGACCTGCTGGAGCGCAATCGCAGTCTCTCCATGGACCTCGTGGCTGAAGTCGAAGGCATGGTTGGTTCGGCCAGTGCGCGGGCTCAGGATGCCACTCTCTCCTCCACGCACGCCATCCTCACCGGACGCAGGCTGCTTCTGATCCTGAACCTGGTCAGTATCACCGGAGCTTTGCTGATCGGTTGGCTGTTTGTCGGAAAGATCCTGCTGCGCCGCCTCAAGAAGCTGTCCGATCGCATGCGTGGCATGGCCGGAGGCGATCTGGAGGCCCGGGTGGAGATCAGCGGGCGCGACGAGGTGGCCGAAATGGCGGCGGCTCTGGAGGTGTTTCGACGTCACGCCCTGGAGGTTCAGCGCTTGAACCTGGTCGAGAAGCTGGCCGAAGAACTGAAGGGAAAGAACTCTCAGCTCGAGAAGGCCATGGACGACCTGCGAAAGGCTCAGGATCAAATCGTCATGCGCGACAAGCTGGCGGAACTCGGCCAGCTCACCGCGGGCGTGGCCCACGAGATCAAGAATCCGCTCAACTTCGTCAAGAATTTCTCGGAAGTCTCCGAGGAGTTGTTGGAGGAAATGGGAGAGATCCTCACCGACAACCAGGAGAAGCTGAGCAAGGACGACCGGGAGCTGCTCGAGGAGATTTCCGGAGATCTGACGGGCAATCTCCAGAGCATTCGCCAACACGGGGACCGCGCCAATCGGGTGATTCACGACATGCTGTCGATGGGTCGAGGTTCGGGCGAGCGGCAACCGACCGACATCAACGGTCTGCTCGATCAGAGTGCCCGACTGGCCTACCACAGCGCCCGAGCCACCGACAAGTCGTTCAACCTGGACATCAAGCAGGATCTGGACCCGGAGCTGGGGTCCATTGACGTCGTCTCGCAAGAGATGGGACGCGTCTTTCTGAACCTGGTCAGCAACGCCTGCTATGCCACCGATCAGAAGCGGCGTTCCCTCGAAACAACCGGTGGAGAACAGGCCGATGGGAAGGGTTCCCCCGAGGAAGCCCTTTCCGAATACAGCCCGACGCTCTGGCTCAGCACCAAGCGGCTGGAGGATCGGATCGAAATCCGAGTGAAGGACAATGGGAGCGGCATTCCCGCCGATGTCGTCGACAAGATCTTCAACCCCTTCTTCACCACCAAGCCCACCAATGAGGGGACCGGGCTCGGGCTGGCCCTGTCCAACGATATCGTGCGAGAGCACGGAGGAGCCATCAAGGTGGAGACCGAACCCGGCAGCTTCACCGAGATGCTGGTTGAATTGCCCCTGGAAACGCCTGCCCGCGTGGAAGTGGCTGGACCAGCAGATGCAGATGAAGATGAGCCGGTGCTCTCTGCCGGTGAATCGGACAGACCCGAGGCCAGGAACTCCTGACAGACGGTGGCCGTCTCAAGGCTGCATCCACCTTGGGCGGAGTCCTCGGGTTTCGGTCCCAAGCGCAGATCGCATGCCCCCACGGTGGGCACTACGGGAGCCCCCGGAAGAGAGATGGGATTCACCAAGTCGATGGCTCCACAGCAACCATCCCGGCAGGTCTCGGCCGCCCCTCCAGGGCAGCCTGGCCCGAGGACTTGCTGTGCCCGCCTGAAGCGGGTGGCCCTGGCAGGCCTGGTCTGGATCCTGTCGGCAGGCCCCGGTTTCGGAGAGGAAGGCCCCACCAAGCAGGACGAAACTCCGGTCACGCTGCAGAGCGGTCTGGGAGACGATCTGCCGGACTGGCTCTCCTTGTCCGGCGAGTTCCGCTTCCGCTTCGAAAACCTGCAGAGCCTGGGCTACAGCGAGGACAGCGACGACGGCTACGGACTGACCCGGACCCGTCTGGATGTGGGGATCCGGCCGGTCTCCTGGCTGAACTTCGGGATTCAGGCCCAAGACTCCAGGGCGCCGGGCATCCGGCCGGCGCTGTCCAACTCCGGAGCCGTGCGGGATCCGTTCGATCTGCGCCAAGCCTATGCCGAGATCGGCGCCAGCCGGTCTGCGGCATCGCTGAAAGTGGGCAGGCAGGCGCTGATCTACGGCGACTCGCGCCTGATCGGGGCTCCAAACTGGTCCAACACCTCCCGCGTCTTCGACGCCGTAAGGCTGCAGGTGCGGGGATCGGGCGCCAAGCTCGACCTTTTCTCGGCCTCGGTGGTGCGGAACGACCCCAACCGCCGCTTGAACCGATCGGCCGAGGGAGAATACCTGCACGGCCTCTACGGCTCCCTGGAGAACGTCATCCCGGGATCCACTCTCGAACCCTACCTGCTCTGGCAGACTAAGTCCTCGGTCGTCAATGAGCTGAACGCACTCGGAGATCTGGACCGTTATACCCTGGGATTCCGGGCCTGGGGCAAAGGACTCGGGCCCTGGGACTACAACGCCGCCCTGGTCCGCCAGTGGGGGCAGGCCGCAGGCGCTGAAATCCAGGCCTGGGCCGCCTACGGAGAACTGGGCTATTCGATCGAGGCCAGGCTGAACCCACGCCTCTATGTCCACTACAACTTCGGCTCGGGCGACAAGGA
>JAPVWS010000334.1 GCA_027493295.1 Candidatus Versatilivorator vitaminiformans
CCCCCCCACCGGTTCGACTGCGGGCGGAGCCCTTGTCTCACCGACTCCCCCTCCAGGGGGGAGTGCTTGAGGCCAGCACAAGGCTTCCAGTAGAACTCTGTCACTCCCCCCTTGAGGGGGAGTCGCAGAAGCCGAGCCGCAGGCGAAGGCTGATGCGGTGGGGGGCATACGCGACGCCGCTAACCTGCGGCTTCCTGAGTCGCGGCGTTTGTTTCAAATATTCACCTCCACTCAAACCCATCCCCATCGTTTGCGGAGGAACCACTCCGAACACAGTAGAGCTCCCAACAGCATGAAAAGAAAGGGCATGTCCCACAGGGGCAGCACCTGCAGCACCGTGTTGGGGCTGTCAGCATAGGTGATTTCCTCCGGTAGTGCAGCGGCGTCCCCCACCGTGTAGTGGCGCCCGCCGGTCTCCCGAGCGATCCGCCGGAGAAAGCCGGGGTTGGCCTCGGCGTCGAAGAACTCGCGATGGGTCCGGGTGACCAGAAAGAAGGCCTCGGCCGATTCCGACTCCAGCCCGTCTCGGGATGCCTTGACTCTGACTTGGTGGATGCCTCTTTCACCGGGTTGAAACCGACCCGCGTAGTCGATGCCGTTCCGGCTCAGGGCCAGGCGGTCGGTCGCGGCTCCGGGCGAAGCGATGGTGGCTTCCACGTCCCGATCGCCGGCCGGGTTGAAGAACGCATCCTTGACCGCAACCTCGATCCCGACCGCATCCTCATCCTGGTAGATGTTCCGATCGAATGTTACCTGGAGGGGATCGGAGGATGAGGCCACCAGCCATCGCAGGAGTTGACGCCAGAAAGTGGTGTGGGTCCGATCGGTGTGTGGCAGTCCCATCTGCCAGTGCCAGGAGGTCGCCGGCATGAAGGCGATGGCTCTCCCGCTACCGAAGCGATGGGAGGCCAGCAGGATGGCCCGGCGTCCGCCGCGTCCGCCGCGTGCCAGCACCGCTGCTCCCGGCTTGGCGCGCGAGATCCGGTTGTAGGCGGAGATCGGCGGCAGGTTTCGCCATCGCCGCAGGTTGGCTGCAGGGTCGGAAACCAGTTGAAGGGCAGGATGTTGTCCGCCATAGGCCGTCGGATCGAAGTTCAACTCATCGGTGACGTAGGAGCTTTCCGCGTTCAGGTCTCCGAGATGCACCGGCAAAAGGTTGGCGATGTCCGTGCCGGCGTATCCTCCGGCGTCGAAGGAGCTGCGCCCTCCCAACATCATGAATCCGCCGCCGCGCTCACCCACGAAATCCACGATCGTCTTCTGTTGGGACGGGGTGAAGAAGCCGGATTCGATGCTGCCCAGGATCAGCCCCTTGTAGGAATAGAGTTGGTCCGGGGTCTGGGGAAATCCTGCAGCCAGAGTGTCCTCACCTTCAAGTCCCTGGTGGTAGAACTTGTTGTCCGAGGTCCGGAGGAGGGTCACCAGTTGGAGGTTGCGGTCTTGTTGGAGAGCTCGTCGGATGAACTTGAATTCCCAGCGCGGCGTTCCTTCCAGATAAAGGATCTTGGGGCGGGAGTCCTCCACATGGAGCAACAGGTGGCGGCGGTTGTTGCGCTGGATGGCTTCGCCGGGCTGGGGCGCCACCGAGACCGTGTAGTGCTTCAGACCCGTCCCTTCCGGCTTCAGGCTCAGCTCGACGAGCTGGCTGCTATCGGACCCGTTCAGGGTAACCGGTTGGGAGGCGACCAGCGTTCCCGATTCCCGGACCTCCACCGAGACTTTCAGGCCGGGATACCCGACACTGGTCAGGGATACCACCCCTCGGGTGGAGGATCCCGGCAGGATTCGCGGGGCAAAGGCGACTTGCGACACCTGGATGTCCTTGCCGAGGCTCTCCCGGCCGACCGCCACCGTATGGACGGGAATCCGTTCCCGCCGGAAGTTTTCCAGAACCTGCGGCAGTTGCCTGGAAAGATTGTCGGCGCCGTCGCTGAGGAGGACCACACCAGCCAGGGGCTGGCCTTCTCCCCGGTGATTTCTCACGGCGGATAGAGCGGCCTCGAGACTGGTGCCGGTCCCGGTGGGAGGAAGATTGGAGCCCGCTCGGATTTCCCGGATATCGCGGTCAAAACGGAGAATCTGGAGCTGAAAGCGTTCTTCCAGATCGGCCAGGACACTTCCCGCTCCTGGATCGAGCCACCCGAGCGCTGCCTCCCAGCGGCTCCGACCCGGGTCGTGGGCGAGCGTCATGCTCTGGGAGCCGTCGATGAGAAGGGCGATTCTGCTTTTTCTGGGAAGATGGGTGGAGACCCGGAGGGAGGGGCGAAACAGCAGCACCAGCAGCAGGATCAAGGTGAGCGCCCGCAGGACGATCAGCAGTTCCCGCCTCCACCGGGTCCGGCTCCCGGACGACCGGCGACGGTAAACCCAGAAGGCCGCGCCGCCGGCCAGCGCCACTGCCGGCAGGAGCCACCAGGCGGAAACAGGGCTGTCGAAGGTGAGATCGCCTTCACGGAAAAGGAAGAACCGGTACTTGAAGAGAGACTCGAACAACCTGTCCATTGAGGTGGCGCCAATGACTCCGTGACGGCATCGGGTTGGCCCGAACGCCTGCTGAAAAACCCGGCTAATGGGTCATCGAGTAAATGATGTAGTTGATGCCGAGCCGGTAGGCGGCCGAAGAGTACTTCTCGGGATAGAAGGGAACGTCGGCCCACTCCCAGGCATCTCCCAGGTCGGAGTTGAAGTTGACCATGACCTTGAGCTGTCCGTCTCCATCGAAGACACCGCGGAAATGGGGGTTGTAGCCGTCCTTCTCATAAGTGGTGCCGCTGTAGAACATGATGACACCGGGGATTTGAAAGATCTCGTCGATGTCGAAGAAGCAGTGAAACATGGGGTGAGAGGTCGGCAGATCCTCGATCCTGCCCCCGGGAAAGACCTTGTGCATTTGACTTTGGAAGTTGGACCATTCCAGCGTGCCGTGGAAGTCGTCCACCACCATGAAGCCACCCCGCCTGAAGTACTCTCGAAGAATCTCCGCCTCCTGTTCGGAAAGCTCCAGATAGCCGACTTCGACGGCGTACAGGAAGGGGTAGTGAAACAATTCCGGTGAGGTGATGGGAACGTAGAATTGAGATTGGCGGACATCCAGGTTGGTCAGTCTCCGGATGCCCGCAATGAAGGTGACGTCCGCCTTGGGCGCATCCGTCGCCCAGGCCCCGAAGCGCCATCCCGACCCGCCGCGGAACACCAGGCGGGCAAAGGTGAACTCCTTTTTCGGCAGCTTGGCCTGATTGTCGGACTGGAGGGGGACTCCTTCCGGGCCTGCCCGGTTCGTTTCCCCATCCGGGCGTTGGGCGGCCTGCGCCAGCAGTGCCGCCAGCAGGAGAACTCCGGCCAGGCCTCGGGACCAATGGAATGAGTGAGCCATGTTTAGGACACCGGTTTTTCGGGGGTTACCGCCATCTGCAGCACAGGTTGAGTATAGGTTGAAAGACAGGCCAGGACAACCGGGAGACAGCCATCACTCGGCCCGGGAGAGCTGCACCGGCCGGAGGTCAGGATAGGGTGAGGAGACGCGCCGAGTGTTGTACTCCCGAAGATAGCGGCGGTGGCTGGGCGTGTCGGGATAACCCTCGGCCTTGCCGTAGGGATATTTCGTCATCCCGTGAAAGGGAAGCGGTGTTACGAATTCGGGGGCGGCCGAGTGAGGATCCATGTCCTTGCCGAAGCCGTCGGCATAGAGCAGGAAGGTCCGCTGCCAACCCTGTGGGAGTTCAGGCAGGCCGGTGGCGTCGTAGTCCAGGTGAATTTCGTCTCCGTTTCTCATGATGACGTAGCGGTCGTCCCGGCTGTGCAGCAACTCCGTCACCGGCCCGAACCGGGTGTAGTTTCCCATGTGGCTCTTCCAGGGCGCCGTGGGGTGGATCCAGCCGTAGTCGTAGATCAGGGGGCGACGGCCGTCGGGACTGTATTCCCGGGGGAATCCGCGAAAACGAAGGTCGGCAGACTGAGGGGCCAGCCGGTGCTGGCGCAGGGTCGGCGGCTCCGGGTAGGTGTTGACCAGGATCCGGTCCCAGTAGATTCGCATGCTGGTGACGATTCGGACCCGGTAGTCGTCGGTCAGGAACTTGCCGCTCAGGTCCACCACCATGGTCTTGGGAAGGCCGGCCGGGAACCCCATTTGAGGGATGACGGTCCGCCAGTCCCCCCCTTGATCCTTGACCTGCAGGTAGGGAGGCACCAGCCTGGCCCTGGTCTGAGAGGCCTGATAGTTGGCGGTGGAGTCGGCATAGTCGATCCAGGCGGTCATCAGCAGCGTCACCCGGGTCCGATCGGAGAGGTCGCCCAGGTCCAGGACCAGGGCGTGCTCTTCCGCATATCCCTTGAAGGGCAGGAGA
>JAPVWS010000335.1 GCA_027493295.1 Candidatus Versatilivorator vitaminiformans
CCATGAGCAGGAGGTAGCCGGAGCCGATTCGGCCGATGCGAGCGGACTGGATCACCGTGGTGACTCCACTGACCACCAGCGCTGCAAACACGGCCCATATCAGATAGGCTTCGTTGCCCCCCGCGGCTCCAACCAGGATCGCCGGCGTCAGCACGATGCCGGCGGCCGTCAGCGTGGCGTACTGCAACCCGAGCCCAATGGTGAGAGGAAGCGGAGGTCGTTCGTCCGGCTCGTAGCGGACTTCCTGGAAACTGTTTTTCATATTGGATTCCATCGCTGTGGTCTCATCGATGCCTGCCTGTCTCTCCCGCTCGCCGGCGATCTTCGGGGCTCAGGAACCGACCCGTGGCCCCGAATCTAAGCCTCCGAAAATTGAGTTTTCTAATTTAGGGCGTTCCGGGGGAGAAAACAACCGCTGGATTGGCAAAACGGGTTCGCGCATCTGCCGGGCGCCCGCGTTCCCCCACCGCATCAGCCTTCGCCATTCGGCGCTGCTTTGCGGCGTCGCGTATGCCCCCCTCCGCATCAGCCATCGCCTGCGGCTCGGCTTCTGCGACTCCCCCTCCAGGGGGGAGTGATACTAGAGCGTTATATGCTGGCCTCAAGAATCACTCCCCCCTGGAGGGGGAGTCGGTGAGACAAGGGCTCCGCCCGCAGTCGAACCGGTGGGGGGGACGGAATTGGCGAGATCGCCGGTTAGGAGATTCAGCCCGCGGTCGTGCCGGTGGGCGGGCAGACGCGGCGCCTCGTGATTTGCAGGGATAATAAACATCGATGCACAGGATGCACAGGATTTTTCCGGAAACGGCCAGCCTGTATTCCCGAGCAGCCACAAGCCACCCGATGTCCACCCTGTTGACTGGCTTGCCCGATGCGGTCAAAATGGACCGCCGTCCGGACCCGGGGCCAGACTTGGCTGCGCTCCACCCGGCGAGCATTCATGAATTCCCGATCCGGAGGCTTGCATGCGATTGGAAAATCCCCTGAAAGTTGCGCTGAACGCCGGAAAGGTGTCGGTCGGTTCCTGGCTGAACCTGGCCTCTACCCTGGCTGCCGAAGTCCTGGCCACCGAAGGGTTCGAGTGGCTGACCGTGGACATGGAGCACGGGCCCTGGGCGTTGGACGATGCCGCCAACGGATTTCGGGCCATCGAGTCGCGGGGCGCCGTTCCCCTGGCCCGGGTGTGGTCCCACAAATCGGAAGACATCGCCAGGGTGCTGGACGCCGGCGCTCTCGGCGTGGTCATTCCCCACGTGTCCAACCGCGCCCAGGCGGAAGCCCTGGTGCAGGCGGTCCGCTATCCTCCGCTGGGCCAGCGCTCCGCCGGAACCGGCCGCAATCAGACCTTTGTCGACTACCCGGCCGTCGCCAATGAGCAGATCCTGCTGATTCCCCAGATCGAGGACCTCGAGGGCGTGGATCAGATTCAGGAGATCATGGCGGTTCCCGGCATCGACGTGGGCTTCATCGGTCCCCACGATCTGGGCCTGTCCATGGGCCTCAAGGCGGAACAGATCGGCAACGACCCCGAGCATGAGCGTGCGCTCATGCGGATCCTGGAGGGGTGCCAGGCCGTCGGCAAGCCCGCCGGCCTGCCTGTTCGCGACGTGGCCGCCGCCAACAAGTGGATCTCACGAGGAATGCAGATGATCGACCTCTCCAACGACCTGGCCATGCTGCGAAGCAGCGTCCGCTCCCAACTGGCCCAGGTGAAGCGGTAGGGAAGAGCGGACGTCTTGCCCGCACCTATTTCAGGCCCGCTGGCCGTTCCCGGTAAGGCGTCGAAGCTGATGGGCTTATCGTTTACCAACAACGGTCAGACCCATCGCTCATCCCTGTGGTTTTTATACGGACGGCAAACTCCGTTTCCCGAACGATTCGCTTGCATCGACCGTATACCTTGGTCGGTCATCCCCCCGGGAGCGCGGGCGTCCCGCCCGCATGCACTCCCGTTGCGTACCGCTCAGATTCCCTGCGATATGGCACCCTGCTACCCTGACGGCGGCAACGGCATGGGTTCGGCCGAAGCAGAGTGCTGGCGCCGTTGCCGGTCGATTCGGGTAGAGGAGTTGGCCGAGGCTTTGCCAGGACGTGTGCGGGCGGGACGCCCGCGCTCCCGGGGAGTAACGACCTCAACTGAAGCGGGGCAGCCGGTCCAGGAGTTGGCTCAGCAGGGGGGCGTCACGGTCCTTGGCGGACAGGACGGGCAGCCGGATGGGCCATTCGATCCCGATCTCCGGATCGTCCCAGCGTATGGCGATCTGGTCGTCCGGGTCGTAGTACCGGTTGCACTTGTACTCCACCTGGGCCGAAGGGCTGGTGGTGGCGAAGCCGTGGGCGAAGCCCTCGGGAATGTAGAACTGCCTGCGGTTGACCGCCGAGAGGCAGGCTCCGGTCCAACGCCCGAAGGTGGGCGACCCCAGCCGGATGTCCACGGCCACGTCGAACACCTCCCCCTCGACCACCCGTACCAGCTTGGCCTGGGCCTGCCGCACCTGGGCGTGCAGCCCCCGCAGGGTTCCATGGCGTGAGAGGGAGTGGTTGTCCTGCACGAATTCCAGCGGGAGGCCCTGCCGGTGGTAGCGTAGGGCGTGGTAGGACTCCAGGAAGAACCCCCTGGCGTCGCTGTAGACCTCGGGCTCGATGATCAGCACTCCCGGCAGCGCCGTCCGGGTGACTTTCATAACCTATTCCTTCGGCTCCACCAGCCCCATCAGGTAGCGCCCGTAGGGGCTTCCCTGCATCGACCGGGCCATGCGGCGGACGTCAGCGGCCTCGATCCATCCCATTTCGAGCGCGATTTCCTCCGGGCAGGCCACCATCAGACCCTGGCGCTCCTCCAGGGTCTGAATGAAGACCGATGCCTGCAGCAGCGACTCGCGGGTGCCCGCATCCAGCCAGGCTATCCCCCGTCCCAGCTTCTCCACCCGCAACTGGCCCATGGCCAGGTATTCCCGGTTCAGATCCGAAATCTCCAGTTCGCCGCGGGCCGAAGGCTTGAGCCGTGCAGCCAGGTCCACCGCCTGCCGGTCGTAAAAGTAGAGCCCGGTCACCGCGTAGGAGGAGCGGGGCCGAGCCGGCTTCTCCTCCAGGCCGGTGGGCCGGCTCTCTTCATCGAAGGAGACCACGCCGTAGCGCTGCGGATCGCGCACCTGGTAGGCGAAGACGGTGGCCCCGCTGCTCTGCCGGCTGGCCCGGCGCAGACTCTGGGAGAGTCCCTGGCCGTAGAAGATGTTGTCGCCCAGCACCAGCGCCGGCGCCTGGTCCTCCAGGAAGTCCCTGGCGATGAGGAAGGCCTGGGCAATGCCTTCCGGACGAGGCTGAACCGCATATTTCAGGCTCAGGCCCCACTGGTTGCCGTCGCCCATCAATTCCTCGAAGGCGGGCCGGTCCCGGGGAGTGGTGATCACCAGAATGTCCGCGATCCCGGCCTGCATGAGGGTCGACAGCGGATAGTAGATCATCGGCTTGTCGTAGACCGGGAGAATCTGCTTGCTGATGACCCGGGTCACGGGAGCCATGCGGGTGCCCGAACCTCCGGCCAGAATGATTCCCCTTCTCATGATTCCACCCTGTCCGCGGTCCCCAGCCGTCGTCGGTCGTAGTTGTCTTCCTGTACCTTGCGGCACCAGTCCCGGTGTTCGGCGTACCAGCGCACCGTCTGGGCCAGGCCCTCCTCCAGCCCGAATCGGGGCAACCACCCCAGCTCCCTGCGGATCTTTCCCGAGTCGACGGCGTAGCGGCGGTCGTGGCCCGGACGATCGGGCACCTGCCTCTTCAGGTCGGCGTAGGCCGCAAGCCCCCGGCGATGCATGGCCGGGTTGGTTGCGGCCGGAAGCAGCGCCTCCAGGCAGGCGCACACCTGGTCCACCATCTCCAGGTTGGTGCGCTCGTTGCCGCCTCCGATGTTGTAGCCGGCTCCCGGGCGCCCTCCTTGCAGCACCAGCAGCAGGGCGGCGCAGTGGTCCTCCACGTGGAGCCAGTCCCTCACATTCCCGCCGTCTCCGTAGATGGGCAGAGGCTTGGCCTCCATGGCGTTCAGCACCATCAGCGGTATCAATTTTTCGGGGAACTGGTAGGGCCCGTAGTTGTTGGAGCAGCGGGTGTTGAGGGTCGGCAGCCCGTAGGTCCGATGGTAGGCCCGCACCCAGTGGTCGGCGGCAGCCTTGGACGCCGCGTAGGGGGAGTTGGGAGCGCAGGCGCTGGCTTCCGAGAAGGTCGATTTCCCCTCGGCGCTGCCGTAGACCTCGTCCGATGAGACCTGCAGGTAACGGAAGCGGCGGCGGGCCGAGCCCTCGAGCTGCCGGTAGTGGGTGCGGGCGCATTCCAGCAGCTCGGCGGTGCCCGCCACGTTGGTGGCCAGGAAGGGGCGGGGATCGTCGATGGAGCGGTCCACGTGGGTCTCGGCCGCGAAGTTGACCGTCCAGCTCGGCCGGTGGTCCTGAAAGAGCCTTCGGACGAAGTCCCCGTCGCCGATGTCTCCCCGCAGGAAGCGGCAGCGGGGCCGGCCGGCCAGTCCCTCCAGGTTGTGGAGGCTGCCGGCATAGGTGAGCTTGTCCACCACTACCAGGCGGGCTTCGGTTCGGGCCAGCGCCAGCCGGACGAAGTTGCAGCCGATGAATCCGGCGCCTCCGGCAACCAGCATGGTCTCCATCCGGTCGTCCCTCCCCGGGGCGGGTCTCGCTTCCCGTCCCGGCCGGCGGGCGGGGAACCCGGCATTCCGGCTTGAGGTTGCCCGCGCCGATCGTCTAGGCTAGCTGGGATCCATGACCGCAATCGACTGCAGGAAGGCCACATTATGCCACATGACCCACAGGACGATCCCCGATCCCTGATATACCAGGAGCAGCGGCCCTGGGGCGCCTTTCGCCGCTTCACCCACAACCAGGTGAGCACGGTCAAGATCATCACCGTCAACCCTGGACAGGTACTTTCCTTGCAGCTTCACCGCCACCGGGATGAGCTCTGGGTGGCTCTCGACCCGGGCTTGCAGGTGACCGTGGGAGAGCGCACCTGGGAGCCGGAGGCCTACGAGGAGGTCTACATTCCCCGCCAGACCCGCCATCGGGCCGCGGGCGCGGGTCCCCGGCCCAGCCGCTGGCTGGAGATCGCCTTCGGAGAGTTCGACGAGGGGGACATCGTCCGCCTGGAAGACCGCTACGGAAGAGGGTAGGGCAGGGGGAGCGGGAAGCCGCCGCCTACGCCGGCTGGAGGGATGGAAGGTCCGTTTCCGATGGCTGGCGCCAATCGCCGTAGGCTATAGCCGAATCGAAGCTGGAGCCGTGCTTTTGACCTGGCTCCTTCCGAAAGGCAAGCAGGCAGAAACAAGATTCATGAAACGGATTCTTCGCGGCGTTTCCTGACCGGCCCTAGCAATCGATACAGCGAATCTCTTGGAAAATGAGGGCCTGCCGGTCGGGATTCTCTCGGGCATAGTCGATCAGGCAGCGCACGGCCTTGCCGATGTCGGACAGGCCATGGGCCTCGACCATCTGCTCCAGGAATTCCACCTTGGCTTCTTCCAGCGGGATCGTTTGATCCGTCTTGTCTTTCATGGGGTTCTCCTCTCTGGTAATTATAATTCGCGCTATCTTACGGGAAAGGGCCCGGGAAATAAACCGGGCAGGGGCCACGAGCCGCAGCCGGGCTCGATCCGGGCTTCCGCCCGAAGCGAGCCATTGGATTGCGTTGTGCAAGGGTCGAGCCGCGTAGTCGGCAACAACGGGTGATGGTGGCGTGGGGCGGGGTTTGTTTGGAGAAGCAATGCGTTCCCGAACGGGTGCTTCTTATTCGCCGCATTCGCGGCTAGGTTGACGCAGAACCCATACGACCCCGGGTTGACACCCGGGGCTACCCTGAGCCGCTGCTTCGCAGCTCTATAAGGA
>JAPVWS010000336.1 GCA_027493295.1 Candidatus Versatilivorator vitaminiformans
AGAACAGGGAGATTGCTTGTAATCATTTCATTAATTTGGTCAAGGACCGAGAGTTCTTTTGCCGCGTCGAGAATTGGCTCAATCGAGTCCTGCAAAGTTTCTACCATATCGGCGGTTTGCGGGTCGCTCCAGTCCTCTACCTCCATGCGCAGCGTGGTCAGTAGATTAGCTCCCTCATCGCCACGGAGATCGATTATGGCTTTCAGCTTGTCCTTCCATCCAATCGCCCAATTAGCCAGCTCCGTGCGCTGCTGTGCCGTGTATTCCTCCTGACTTGGGTCTAGTGCCGCAAGCCGACGGGCACTCGACGCGAACTCATCAAGTGCGTTGAGCACCGCTTCCGGCGCGAGCGGTTTCTCCTCTATTGTGGACGAATACTCGAACTTGAGGGAGCCATCGTAGTAACGGGTCGCGTTGACCTTCTCAGGAGGCTTTCCGTCTTCCTCAAATAGTTCGCCAATTTCAATCCGAAGTTCCTCTGGAATCTCGAACTCGACCGAGCAAACGGGCCAGTCTCTGCCTTTCGATCCGTTAGCAACGTAATCTCGCGTGTAGCGATCGCGTGGAAACTCTCGTTGAGGATCATAAGGTTCTGGCGTAGCTGGGTTGAATTTGTGCAGTGCCTTGAGCAGTGAGGTCTTACCCGACTCGTTGCGGCCAACAAAGGCCGTAATTTTCTCCAATTCTATCCAGTCGCTGTCATCGATATTGCGAAAATTCTGAACGCGAAAGCGGATGGCTCTCATGTTTGATCTCCTCTATCTGGCTCTTTCACTGTTTCCGGTGGCTGCGGCACGTACGCCACGTCGGGCAGATTAGCTGCCGTCTCGCGCACGTCCAGTTTGCCTGTGACAACATCCGATATCAGGCGGTCTCGGTATTCTCCGAGCAACCCGCTTGTGCCACTCGTTTGGCGTTGCGGCCCCAAAAGCTGTTCCTTGGCGTGCGTGTATCCGGAGGTGCGGTCGCCTCCGATACAGACGCCAAGCGCTCCCGCGCTGCACCCCTGTCCCTGGGCCTGCCAGACGGCATGCAGGATGCACTTGCGAACCCCGTCCAGGGTCCGGTCGGCTCTCCCCAGGTGAGGCAGCTCGCACGGGACGGAGTACTGGATGTTCTTGTTCTCACAGCCTCCTCCCTTGAGGATCAGCTTGATCTCGATCTCTTCCGGGTTCTCCCACTGCTCGAAATGGACGATGGGGGTGCCGGCGCCCAGGTTGTCGCCGCTGTTCTTGCCCGTCAGCGAATCCACCGAGTTGGGGCGGAGCTTGCCCCTCCGGGTGGCCTCGGCAATGGCCTGGCGCAGGTCCCGCTGCAGGGCCAGTTGGTTGACGCCCACCGGGGTCTTGATCTTGAAGGTAGGCATCCCGGTATCCTGGCAAATGGGGCCCTCGTCCTCGGAAGCCATGTCGATGTTGGTGGCGATGACGTTGAGGGCTTGGGAAGCCTGAGTGGAGGGGGTCTCGCATCGCAGGCCGTCGGCCATGGCCCGCCGCACGTCCGGAGGAAGGTTGGTGGAGGTCTCGGTGATGAGTGCGAGAATACTATCCTGAAATAAAGACATGATCACTCCTTGAATGCCCGTCCTGGAATCGAGAAACGCCGGGAGCAGGGGCCCCCCGAGGGTACCCCCGAATTATAGCCGAGTTGCCTTCCCCTCGGGCAAGAGCCCACGTGCCGGGCCAAGCCGGCAGTCGAGCCGGAAGCGGGCAAATGCGGTGTCTCGCGGCTTACAGGAATAATTAACATCGATGCACAGGATATACAGGATTCTTTCTGACAGTCCGCCGACCTGTATTCCTGGAAATCGGCAAACCCCCACGCGATCATCGACAGCGTCGGCTTCCCTTGGAGCAGCGTCTCGTCCTGGTTATCCTGTCCATCCTGTATATCCATGTTCTTTTTTGCCTACATGGATGAACAGGATATACAGGATTTGTTTGCAAAAGTCGGTTGTCCTTCTTCCCAGAACATCCGCAAGCCCGCTCCGGATTATCGGCCGAGCCGGCTTCTTGTGCAGGAGCCTCTCGTCTTGTTCATCCTGTGCATCCTGTGCATCGATGTTGACAAAAAAATTTCGACTCGCCGGCACCGAACAGCCGCTGCTGACATTGAACCTCAGATAGCGGACGCTCGCTGCCGCTGCCTGCTATAATCGACGGGTTTCGCCATGTCCAAACCCAAACTGCTCATCACCGGCATCAACGGTCTCATTGGAAGGGTCCTGCGAGACCCTTTGAGTGATTCCTTCGAGGTCTACGGGCTGGATCTCACGCCGCCATTTTCCGACCGGGTCTTCCAGGCCGATATCGCCGACGCCCGCCAGGTATCACAGGTCCTCGAAGCGCTGGCGCCGGTGAGATACGTCGTCCATCTGGCAGCCCAGATCGCCGTGGATACCGCCTGGGAGCCCGTACTCCGCGTGAACATCCAGGGAACCCGCAACCTCTACGAGGCCGCCCGGGTTTCGGGGGTCAAACGGGTGGTCTTCGCCAGCTCGAACCACGTTACCGGCGCCTACGAAGGCTTCGCGCCCAACCTGAATCTCCACCGGCAGGCGGAACCGGTTCCCATCACGGTGAACCACCCCATGCGCCCGGACAGCGACTATGGCGTCAGCAAGGCCTTCGGCGAGATTCTGGCCCGCTACTACTGTGCCCGTTGGGGAATGGAATCGATCTGCATCAGAATCGGTTCGGTGCGCCGGGACGACGATCCCACCACCGATCCCAGGTTTCTGCGCACCTGGCTGAGCCACCGCGACCTGGTCCACCTGGTGGAGTGCTGTCTGAGCGCCAATGTCACCTATGGCGTCTACTACGGCATATCCAACAACAAGGGAGCCTTCTGGGATCTCTCCAATGCCCGGGCCGAACTGGGCTATGCCCCCCGGGACGACGCCTCGCGGCGCATTTCCGCGTAGGCGTGTGACTCCCCTCTCGAGGAGGAGTCGCGGAAGCCGTGCCGCAGGCGACGGCTGATGCGTCAAGGGGAGCAGCCACCTTAATTTCCAACCAGAGTGAGGAGGAGCCATGCAACCGAAACACCGCCTTTGGGGCCGCCGCCGTTTCCTGTCGGGAGCTGCCTGGCTCTCGACGTCTCCGACTTTGCTGGCCGCAGCCGGGCTTGAACGGACAGCGGCCTCGCCTCCAGGAACGGGAGACAATGTCTACAGCCGCCTGGGAGTCCCCACCTACATCAACGCCCTGGGGACGGTCACGCGGCTGGGGGGGACCATCATGCCGGCCGAGGTGGTCCGGGCCATGGACGAGGCCGGACAGCACTTCGTCCCCATGGCCGATCTCCACGAAAAAGTGGGCGAGCGCCTCGCCCGGCTGATTGGCGTGGAGGCCGCCACCGTCACCAGCGGGGCCGCCGGCGCCATCACCCAGCATCAATCCCGGGACCGCCATGCTCTTCTTTATCAACACCTTCACCCCCAAGGGCCGGATCGATCGGCAAACCTGGGTTGCCGTGGGAAAGAAGCATGGGGTTCCCACTTTCAACGACGCCGCCGCCGACGTGCCCCCCAAGGGGCGGCTGTCCGAGTATGTCAGGATGGGGTTCGACCTGGTGACCTTCAGCGGCGGCAAGGGCTTGCTGGGGCCCCAGAGTTCCGGCCTCCTGCTGGGCCGCAGGGACCTGGTGATGGCCGCCAGGCGGTGCGGGAGCCCTTGGGGCGGCATTGGTAGGGGCATGAAGGTCGGCAAGGAGGAGATGATCGGCCTGCTGGCGGCGGTGGAGCGCTACCTCAAGATAGACCACCAGGCGGAGAAACGCCTCCTCCAGTCCCGGGTGGACACCATTGCCGCATCTCTGGCCTCCATCCCGGGGGTGCAGGCCGAGAGCTTTGTCCCGGAGATCGCCAACCACGTCCCCCACCTCAGCCTGGAGTGGGACTACGAACGGATCCCCATCACCACTGCCGAGGCCTCAGGACGGCTCAAGCAGGGCCACCCGCCCATCGAAGTGGGCGGCCACCACTGGATGCAGCCCAACCGCCAATCCCCCGACAATATGCAGGGCTTGACCGTTTCCGTCTGGATGCTGCGCCCGGGAGAGGACCGGATCGTGGCCGAGCGCCTGAAATCGCTGTTGGCCGGCTAGAGAGGAAAACCGAGATGCTTCATCAACGACTGGCCGAACTGGAGAGAGAGGGGCGTCCCATCCAGGTCGGAATCATCGGCGCCGGAACCTTCGGAACCCAAATCGTGGCTCAGACCTGCCGGATCAAGGGCATGCGAGTCGCGGCCATTGCCGACCTCAAGCCCGAACGGGCAGTCCGGGCCCTGGGCCTCGGGGGCGTCCCCCGGGAAGAAGTCCAGGTCGCCAAAACGGCCGGCGAGATCGACCAGGCCATGGATCGGGATCGGCCGGCCGTGACCGCCGGGGCCGAGGAGCTGCTCGGCAGCCGGGTGGACGTGGTGGTGGAAGCCACCGGCATTCCCGAAGTGGGTGCAGCTAACGGCTATCGGGCCATCCGGCAGAAGAAGCACCTGGTCATGGTGACGGTGGAAGCCGACATCCTGGTGGGGACCCTGCTCAAACGGATGGCCGATCAAGCCGGCCTTCTTTACAGCATGGCTTATGGAGACGAGCCCGCCCTGGCTGCCGAGCTCTGCGACTGGGCGCGGACGCTGGGGTTCAAGCTGATCGCCTCCGGCAAGGGCACCCGCTTCAAGCTGTCCTTCCGCAAGGCCAATCCCGACGACGTCCCCAGGATGTACGGCTTCAAGGGCAAGGACTACAACGCCAGCATGTTCTGCTCTTTCCTGGACGGCACCAAGCACTCCATCGAGATGGCAGCCCTCTCCAACGCCACCGGACTGGTCCCCGACATCCGCGGGATGCACTTCCCCACGGCGGATTTGCGAGAGATCCCCGACAAGCTCTGCCGCAAGGAGCTGGGCGGCGTTCTGGAGAATGATGGGGTGGTGGAGGCCGTCAGCTCCATCTTTCCCGACGACTCCCCTGTGGAGCGCAGCCTGCGTGGCGGCCTCTATGCGGTGGTGGAAGGTCAGGACGACTTTCCGGTGGAGTCGATGGCCTCCTACGGAGAAATAACCGGCATGATCATCGGCGCCAGGAGCAAGCACGCCATGATCTACCGCCCCCAACACTTCATCGGGCACGAAGTCCCCATCGGGATCGCGCGCATGATGATCCACCGGGAGCCGGTGGCCTCGGTGATCGGGCAGATTTCCGACGTGGTGGCGGCAGCCAAGAAGCCCCTGAAGGCGGGAACCGTTCTGGACGGTGAGGGGGGCTACGCTACCTATGGAATGGTCGAGCGTGCGGAGATAGTCCGGGAGGAACGATTGGTTCCCATCGGCCTCACCCACGGCGCCGAAGTGATCGAGGACATCCCGGAAGATGGCATGGTCACTTACGACAACGTGAGGCTGGTGGATTCCGAGCTCCTGGAGCTCAGAAAGAAGCAGGACGAACTGACGGGATAGCGGACCGGCTGTTGTCCGGTCGGAACGAGACGCCCCCATTGTCCCGGGTAGGCGCCGCGACCTGCTCCCGGTCCCCTCCGGGGCCCGGAAGCCGCTTGAGGCCCCCTTCCAAAAGGGCTATAGTTCTAATTGATGTCACTTGCGAGGGGTCGTGGCGAGAAGCCGCGGTCCGGTCAGCGGCTTGGCCTTGCAGCCGGGCCGGGACCCATTCCCTGGAGTCCGTTGTGAACATGAGAATCCGCACCCCCATAAGGCGTCGCTGGCCCAAGCAGGGACCGGTGGTGCTGGCGCTGTTTCTGCTGGCGGTGATGGCCGGCTCTTACCAGGCCCCAGCGACCGTCCCGGTCGCGCAGGAAGGCCGGCCGACTCAGCAGGAAACCGCCGGCGAAAGTCCTCGATTCACCTACCGGGGCGAACAGGGATGCGCCGACAACGATGGGGTTCAGGGGCTCAATCCCGATTTTCGAGGGGAGTGCGGTGACCTCCGCAAGGCGGATCTGTTCAAGACCGACCTGCAGGGCAGCAACCTCTCCGGCGCCAATCTGTCGGGCGCATCCCTGACCGACGTCAATCTCCAGGGAGCAAAACTGGTTGGAGCCAGGCTCATCGAGGCCATCCTCACACGAACCGACCTGCGGGAAGCCGACCTGTCCGGCGCCGATCTGACGGGCGCCCACGTATCGCGAACCCAGTTTCAGGGAGCCAGGCTCAATCGAGCCAACCTGAGCGAGGCCGTCATCCGAAACACCGACCTGCGGGGCGTCGAGCTGGATCAGGCGCTGTTCTCACGGATGATCCTGTTCGGGGTCAACCTCAGCGGGGTCGACTTGAGCCAGAGGAGCTGGGAAGGAGTGGAAATCTCTTCCTCCGACCTCAGCCGGGCGGTGCTCACCGGACTCAACTTTCGAAACGGGTTTTCCGACAAGGTGGACTTCATGCAGGCCGACCTCGGTCAGGCCGACTTCACCAAGGCGGAGGTGTACCGCGGCAACTTCATGGGAGCCAATCTTCGGGAAGCCAAGCTCTCCCAGAGCCAGTTGACTCAAGCCAATCTGACCGGGGCCCAGCTCGAAAAGGCCGATCTCAGCCAGGCCAACCTGACGCAGGCCGACCTGAGCGACGCCTCCCTGGCCCAGGCAAACCTGAATAAAGCCACCCTGGACGAGGCGCTGCTGACGGGGGCCGATCTGCGGAACGCCGACCTGTCGGAGGCCTCTTTGTCGGGGAGCGATCTCAAGGAGACCGATCTGCGGGGAGCCATTCTGACCGGGGCGGTAGTCGGAGATGAGGGCCGTGTCCTGGCGACCGGCAACCCCGACGCTCCCCTGCTGCGCCCAACCGAAGTGGCGGGGGCAACCTGCGATCAGGCGACGCAACTGCCCGACAAGTTGCTATGCAAGAAGCAGGCCCTGGAATTTGTGGCCTCGGCCCGGGTGGTCAAGGTCTCCCGCAAACGCCCCCGGCGCGTCGCCGCCAAAGCTTCGGACCTGATGAAGCCGGGAACCAAGCCCACCAGCAAGAACTGGCCGCTGTTCCTCAAGACCGTTCGCGCCAGGACCTTCGACTATGAGCGCAAACTGCCTGAATTCGTCTGCAACCAGACCACCCGCCGCTACCGCCAGATCGGCCGGGGGGGATGGACGCAGGAGGATTTCCTGGCTCACGAACTCTCCTATCACGACAAGCAGAAGCACTACCGGAACGTGGGCGCCAGCAGAGCTGCTCCCCAATCGGCGGGGGAGTTCGGTCCCGTCATCGCCGAGCTTTTCTCCCCTCAATCCCAAGCCACCCTGGAACTGGAACGCCTGGAAAAAATCAGCGGCCGCGAAGTGGCGCGCGTCCGCTTTAGTGTTGCGTCCGAGCACTCCAAGCGAACCCTCCAGGTAAGCGACAAGAAATCCGTCACCTTCGGGTACGAGGGACAATGTTGGATCGACCTCAAGGACTTCCAGGTGGTGCGGTTTCGCGCCAAGGACACCGAGATCCCCAAGGAGTCCCCCATCAAGGCCTACGAGCTCACCATCGACTACAAGAAGATTGGAATCGGCAAGCGGTCCTACTACCTTCCGACCAGAATGCAGGAGACGGTGAGGACCAGCTTCATCGGAAACAGAAATCTCGGCCTGATTGCTTCTGAGGCAGGCCCGGGGTCCCCGGTGCAGTCGAGAAATTTCGACTCCATCTCCACCAGGTTCGTGACTCTCTTTGGCAAGTACCGGGACTACGCGCAGCGTGCGAAGGCCAATTGACCTCCTCCCCGGCCGGTGACGGCGGGGTCGACCCGACAGATCCGCAGCCGCCCCCCAAGGCTGGGACGTCGGGCCTGAAGGCCGATTCACCTATTACCCGTCATGGATGAATTGAAAGGAAGGGTGGCCATCGTCACCGGGGCGGCCTCCGGGATCGGCCGCAGCGTGGCCGAACTCTTCGCGCGGGAAGGGGCGGCCGGGCTGACGCTGGCCGACATCCAAGCCTCCCCCCTGCATCGCCTGGCATCGGGTCTTCGCAAGCGCTGCGACGCCGACCCTCTGGTTTCAGAAATCGACGTTTCCGACCCGGACCAGGTGGACCGCATGGTTCAGGCGACCGCGGAACGGTTCGGCAGGATCGATATCCTGGTCAACAACGCGGGAATCTGCCCCATGGTTCCCTGGGACCGGACCACCCTGGAAAGCTGGAATCGAATGCTCACGGTCAACCTGACCAGCGCTTTCCTTTGCAGCAGGGCGGTGCTGCCGCACATGAAAAAACGGAAGTTCGGCCGGCTGGTCCACATCTCCTCGGTGGGAGCGTTCGTGGGCAGCGTCACCGGCCATGTCGGCTACGGGGTGAGCAAGGCGGGCGTCATCGCGCTCTCCAAGTACCTGGCCAAGCAGTTTGCCTGCGACGGCATCCTTTCCAACACCGTCTCGCCCGGAAGCATCGACACTCCTCTGGCCGAGGCCTTCGGCGAGGAGAACCTGCAAAGTTACGTGGAGGCTTCGCTGGTGAAGCGCCAGGGAACCCCCCGGGAAATCGCCGAGGCGGTCCTGTTCCTGGCCGGTCCCCGGTCGAGCTACGTGACGGGCTCGACCATGCACGTGAACGGAGGCTCTCTTTTGATCTGACTTCCACCCGGAGGGCGGGTCAAGGTGCCATCGGTCCCGACCGCGCCCAGCTTCCCCCGCTTTCCCTACGAAAGGCATCCCCAATGGCACAAAACCCGGAATGGGTCCTGGACCCGAAGCACTTCCCCGTCTGGCAGGCTCCCGATGGATCCCGCAGGGTCAACCTGCTGGTGAGCCCCGAAACCTGCGGTGCCGGCGACATCTCGGCCGGACTCTTCTGGCTGCACCCGGGGCATGAGACCCAGGCCGACATCCACCCTGAGTCGGCCGAAATCTACTACGTGGTGAGCGGGCGGGGGAGACTGGTGATGGACGGGCAGGAATTCAGGGTGGAAAAGGGCATGACCGTCTACATTCCGGCGGGAGTCGAGCACCAGTCCTTCAACGACGGCCACGAAGACCTCTGCTTCTTCTACGCCTTCGCTCCCCCGCCCCCGGGTCCCAGCAAGCAGGAGGACCAGGGCTGGAATCGGGTTGCTTTCCGGTAGAGGTGCTCCGTGTAAATCCAGCGACCCGGTGCGATATTCAGGTCAATGCGGGTACTCACCCAAAGGTCACCGGAAGGCGCTCCAGGCCGCGGAAGACCGTATTCTTCCAAACCAGCTCGTCGGTCGCCAGCTCCAGGTTGGGCAAGCGCCGCAGCAGCGCATTGATGGCGATGGGAGCTTCCAGACGCGCCAGCGGAGCTCCGACACAGAAGTGTGGACCCTGACCGAAGGATACGTGTCTATTGGGGTGCCGCTCGATATCGAATGAGTCCGGATCGGGGAATACGGCCGGGTCCCGGTTGGCCGCACCCAGCATTTGTACCACCAGTTGACCCTTCTTGATGAGGTGGCCGTCCAACTCCACCGCCTCGGTGGCGAGGCGGCGGTTGCGTTGGAACGGTCCCTCGTAGCGCAGCATCTCTTCCACCGCCATCCCGGCCTTATCCGGATCGTCTCTCAACTTCCGCATCTGCTCCGGGTGTTGGATCAGAGCCAGCACCCCACTGGAGATCAGGTAGGTCGTGGTTTCGTGGCCGCCGATGAGCAAGGTCACGCAAGTCGAAACAAGCTCCTCTTCGGTCAGTCGTTCCCCTTCCTCTTCGGCAGCCACCAGGGCGCTGATGAGATCATCCCGCGGCTCCAGGCGCCGACGCCTGAAGGTCGATCGAAAGTAGTCCTGCAGAGCCAGCAGAGCCTCCTGGGATGACAAAAGCACGTCGGGCACGGGCTTGGGAGTGGCCATGAACTCGATAATTTTCCCCGACCAGCGCTTGAGCCTTCCATGGTCGGCCGCCGGAACTCCCAGCAGCCTGGCAATGACCGTGACCGGCAAGGGGTAGGAGAAGTCCCAGATGATGTCCATCCTGCCCCGGGGCTGAACCTCGTCGATCAGCCTCTCGACAATCTCCTCCACGTAACCGGCCATGGCCCCGATGGTGCCGGGCATGAAGGCCTTGTGCACCAGCTTGCGCATCCGGGTGTGATCGGGCGGATCCACGTTGATGAGACCCTGCGAATAGTGGCGCACCAGGGGCTGGACCTGTTCCCGAACGGCTTGAGGGATCTCCATGGTGGCGGTGAGCCTGCCCACACTGCTGAAGCGCCTGGGATTTTGCAGGGTGCTGACAATTTCCCGGTAGCGGGTGAGGATCCAGCAACCCCAGAGATCGCTCCAGTAAATGGGAGCTTCGCGACGCAACAGGTGGTAGGTGGGATAGGGACTCTGCCCGAATTCGCTGGAAGTGAGCAGGTGGTCAAACTCGGCCATGGGTGGCCCTCTTCAATCGAATGGAACCCGAAACCCGCCGGGAAGTTGCAGTTTCGGCGACAGGCCGTGTCCGGACGGGCGGGAGCGGCACGTCCTCGAAATTCTAGCACGGGAGTTCCGGAGACACCCGGGATGCGGGAACGTCGGCTTCAACCGAATCTGGAACAGTCAATCAGCCGGGCGTATAATCAGACATGCAGCCGACGGGATCCTTGACGAACCCGAAGTGAACCATTGGGGTGAACAGCCCCCCGGTTTGCCCTGAGGACCCTTCCATGGAACCGACCCTGTTTCCCACCACCGTGATCGGCAGCTTGCCCCGCCCGGCCTGGGTGCTGGACCTCATCCTGGACCGCAAGGCCGGCCGCATTTCGGAAGAGGATGCCGATCCTTTGCTGGATCGGGCCATCGAATCCTCTATCGCCCTTCAGGAACAGGCCGGGCTGGAAGAGATCACCGACGGCGAGTGGCGCCGGGAGAGCTACGTCAAGGTATTTGCCGAACGTGTACGAGGCTTCAAGGCCGACCTTCACGACAGCGGAATGCCCTATCCGGCCGTGGTTGCTCCTATCGAGTACTATCGCCCCCTGGTGCTGCACGAGCTCCGCTATC
>JAPVWS010000337.1 GCA_027493295.1 Candidatus Versatilivorator vitaminiformans
CGTGGAGGCTACCTGCCAGTCCCCGGGCCATCGCTTTCACCAGGCCCATCTCTACAGCTTCAATCCCGCCAGCCTGCGCCGGTTGGGAGAAAAAACCGGCTTCCGTCCGCACCGAACCGATCTCTCTTCCGACGGCGGCAACATTACGGCCATCTTTGCAAAGGAGAGTTTCGGATCGAGCCGAACGGAAATCCCGGGAAATTGCGAGCGGATCATCCGTACCATCCGACGTCACACGCGCCTGCGGCACTTCGCCTCTTCCCACCCCTATGCCAGACCTCTCCGCAAGCTCCGGGGACGGTTGCAGGAAAAACGGGCCACCCGCCGGTTTCAAAGCGGCAGGGATCTGCTCGACGCCATCCGAACTCGAGAGATGCCGGCGAACTTTCATTGAGCCTGAAACAAAAGAGAAAAGAGTCATCCACGAAGACACACGAAGGGACACGAAGCGGGACGGCTCTGCCGCATCGACAGGGCTGTGGCCCGGCAACCCGGCACGCGCTCCCGGGTGGGCTTCCTCCCATGCCCTCTGTTGGCTGGTAACCGGTTTAGAGTCGAGCGTAGGCAAATTCTTGATTCACATCGATGCACAGGATGGACAGGATTTACAGGATTCTTTTTGGGAAACGGCTAGCGTTTCATGCCGGGAATCCGCAAAATCGCACCGGATCATCGCCTGAGCTGGCTTCTCGTGCAGGAAGCTCTCGTCGGGTTAATCCTGTTAATCCTGTGCATCGATGTTCATTCATTAGGTAGAAAACCGTGCCAACGGAACAGAGGCCTTGTTCCCGACAGGCTATGAAGATTCGTTGTTTCACTCTCGAATGATCTGCCCGGCAGGCAAAGGGCGGCACTTACCTGAAACAAAAGAAAAAAGAGTGATCCACGAAGGGACACGAAGCGGGACGGCTCTGCCGCATCGACAGGGCTGTGGCCCGGCAACCCGGCACGCGCTCCCGGGTGGGCTTCCTCACACGCCCTCTGTTGGCTGGTAACCGGTTTAGAGTCGAGCATGAGCAGATGGTTTATTAACATCGATGTTCAATATATGGGGATCCGGTTCTCACTCCCATATGATCTGCCCGGCACGGCCAAGCCACATCCTGCATAGCCCGGACCCGGATGGGACCTGTGGTATGATGCCCTTCCGCCGAGGCGATACAGCCGGGACTCCTCTCACGGAACCCCACACACCATGGATTCAGCCGAAAACGACGCCCCAGGCTCCGACGAGCCGATCCGGGAACCCCGCCGCCATCCCTGGCTGTGGCTGGTCTATCTGCTCCTTTACGCCGTCGCTATCCCCTGGTACTGGCCGGCCGGATACCGAGGCCCGCTGATTCTGGGACTGCCTCTGTGGGTGACGGTCTCGCTGCTTGCAGTGCTGGTGCTGGCCGCATGGACCGGCTGGGTGATCTCTCGCTACTGGAAGACTGTCGGGGAAGAAGACTCCCATGGGGGCCAGTGAAAGCCAGTTGACCTTCGGTTGGGGGGCGTTGACGGTCATCGCCCTCTATCTGTCTTCCACCATCGGTGTCGGTTGGCTGGCGAGGCGAAGCAGTCGGGGCCACAGTCTGTCGGACCACTACCTGGCGGGACGTTCCCTCGGCTTTCTGGCTCTCTTTCTCACTCTCTACTCCACTCAGTACAGCGGCAATACCCTCTTCGGCTACACCGGGATCTCCTACCGCATCGGCTTCAGTTGGACCGCCTCCATCCTGTTCATGTTCTCGGTAATCACCGGGTACCTGCTGTTTGCGCCACGGCTGGTGGCCCTCTCCCGCAAGAAGAAGTTCATTACCCCGGGAGATTACATCGCCCACCGCTTCGGCTCACCCCGGCTCACCCTGCTCAGCACCCTGCTGATGATCTACGCCCTGGCCAACTATACCCTGGCCCAACTGAGGGCCATAGGAGCCGCCGTCGAGGGTCTGACCAACGGAGCCGTCCCCTCTGCCTACGGCATCATCACCCTGGCTATCATCATGGTCGTCTATGAGACCCTGGGAGGGATGCGCAGCGTAGCCTGGACCGACATGATCCAGGGCATCCTGCTGCTGTCGGGTTTCCTGATGCTTCTCTTCATGGTGCCCGGTCTGGCCGGCGGCCTGCCCGCGGTGGTGGAGCATCTCAGCCGCATCGATCCCGCCAAGGTAGAGGTGCCGACCCTGGAGGGATGCATGAACTGGATCAGCTACGTGTTCCTCTTTGGATTCGGGGCGGCCATCTACCCCCAGGCCATCCAACGCCTCTACGCCAGCCGATCTACCCGGGTGCTCAAGCGGTCCCTGGCTCTGATGACCATCATGCCCTTCACCACCGCACTGATCGCCATGATATGCGGGGTGACCGGAAGCGTGGTGCTTCCCGACCTGGCGCTGGGAGAGACCGACCAGGTGCTGGCCCGGATCTGCAGCCTCATCATGAACCAGTCGACCGCGGGGTATTGGCTGGTCGTCCTCATCTTCGCGGCCGCCCTGGCGGCCCTGATGTCGACGGCCGACTCGGCTCTGCTCTCCATCTCCTCCATGGTCACCAAGGACATCTACCAGGTCTACTTCCGTCCCCAAAGCAACGAGGCCGAACTGACCTCCATCGGCAAGTGGTGCTCCTGGATCATCGTCACGCTGCTGGTGATCGTCGCCATCGGGACCGAGAATACGCTGATCCGCCTCCTCGAGCTCAAGTTCGAGGTGCTCATCCAGATAGCTCCCTGCTTCTTCCTGGGCCTTTACTGGAAGCGGCTCCGCGGCGAGACCGTGCTCACGGGCATGGTGGCGGGGCTGCTGGTCGGCCTGGGACTGACCTGGCTGGGCTATCCCCGCTTGTGGGGATTCCACGCCGGGGTCGTCGGCCTGCTGGTGAATTTCGGCTGCTGCCTGGTGGGTGTCCTGAGGCCGACTTCACAAAGGCAAACGTGAACGGCACGAGTTGTTCATTCCTACATTCGCGAATAGCTTTTGCCAAGCTCGCGCCAAGAGCGTCAGTCATCCCGCCAAATAGATCAACGCCAGGGGTACCAGAAAGAAAACCGTCCCCACGTAGACCAGGGGGACCAGTCTGGATTTGAGCGACCACTCGGCCAGCACCTCGCCCATGGCGAGTGGGACGCGGCGAAACGGCCATACCAGCGAAACCCCGAACAGGTTGACCAGCAGGTGGGCAAAGGCGACCGTGACTGCCGCCGGGTTGCCGGTCACCAACGAGGCCAGCATGGCCGTGATGGTGGTTCCGATGTTGGCGCCCAGGGTAAAGGGGAAGATCTGCATGAGCGATAAAATGCCGGCGCCCGCCAGCGGGACCGCCAGGGAGGTGGTGATCGAGCTGCTCTGTACCGCTATGGTCGTCAGAATCCCCAGCACCAGGGCTCTGGGGGCCGTCTTGAACAGCGTCTGGTTGAAGAAACTCTCGATCCTCCCGATGACCAGGGATTTGAGAACCACCACCAGGTAGCGCAGCGAAAGGAAAAGGAGGCCCACCGCGATGAGCAGCATGAGGACTCCGGACTCCGAGGTCCCTCGGCCGATGACCGTTACGGCAGGCTCCACGATGGTCTTGATCGGATTGACCAACTGCAGCCCGCCCGATTCCTTGAGTGCCTCGGTCAGCAGGTAGGACGCGTGCCCCAGCACGTTGGTAAACAACTGCAGGGGGAAAAAGACCACGACCAGAATGAGATTGAAGAAGTCGTGGACCGTGGCTGCCGCAAAGGCTCGCCTGAATTCCTCGGGTCGAGAGATGTGGCCCACCGAAACCAGGGTGTTGGTAACGCTGGTGCCCACGTTGGAACCCAGGATGATGGGGATGGCTCCTTGAACATCCAGTGCTCCCCCGGCCACCAATCCCACCGTCATGGCGGTAACGGTTGAGGAGCTTTGCACAATGCTGGTGGCCAGCACTCCGATAAACAGGCCTACAAACGGATTGGCGGTGGTGGTCAGCAGGTGCTCGGCGAATTCGCGGCCGAAGAACTTGAAGGATGCCCCCATCAGGGAAATGCTGAGAAAGAACAGGTAGAGGAGCGCCAGAGGCAGCAACACCCTCAGGATCGGGTTGGCAAGCAATCGTTGAAGCGTAATGGCCATTCCTCCCTGCCCGCGGCGGACCCGCGGTGGTGCGGTATGCGGTGCCCTACTCCAGTACCTTGAAGTCCGACACCCGACCTCCCTTGAAGCGTACCCGGCAACGCCCTGCTGCTCCCCCCGGCTTGCGTACGAACTCATACACCTGAACGTCTCCCGCTTCCTGGGTGACCAGCCTGCCGTCTCCGATGGAGAGTGCGACCTGGGAAAAGGTCATGTCCAATGCCAACTCGTGGTCCCGGATGAGTCTCCAAGTATTCTCGCTCCAGTGCGAGTAGAGTTCTCGAGGGTCCTTGGCATAGAAGAACTGGTCCAAAACCATCTGGTAGAGCTGCCGTTTCCCGTCAAACGTACCGATGACCGTTCCCATGGACACGCCTTCCTTCTCGAAGACGGCCAGGACCTGCCTGTCGCCGGACGGGCCCGGGGCGATCTGCTCCACCACCTCTTTCACCACCAGCTCTTCCAGGGCGAGAAGCCGCCCCGCCCCACCTCCCGCGGCAGCTTTTCCGCTCCTGCCGACAGGGAAATAGGGCAACTGAAATCCCTTCTTAACCCAAATCGGGTTCCCCACCAACCGCTTGGCTTCCTCGAAGCCCGAGATGTAGAACCTCGGAAGTCGGACCAGGTAATCCTGCTGGATCCTTTTGGAGGCCGTCTTTTTGGGAGTGATGGGGCGGCTGCGGTCGTAGAGCATCCAGCCCACGCGCAGAGCCAGCAGGGCTATCAGCACGGCTGCCCAGATGATCCTTTTCTTGGCGCGATTGGAGAGCTTCATTCAATTGTCCTCTCGACGGAATCTGAACTGCCTTAGAATGAATTGGATTCACTCGGTTCTCTGACAGCGGGAACTCAAACCGGCAGAAGGTCGGGCCGGCCGAGGTGCCGGCGCCCTGGCAAGGTATCCTGTCCCGCACCCTGGCTGTCGACCTGCCCCATCTTCACCCCGGAGCGAACATGAAGGCGGTTGTCTTTGATCGAACGCTTGAAGTTGTAGACGCGCCCAGGCCGGTTTTCACCGGGGACGAAAGCCTGGTGCGTCTCATCCAGGCAGGAATCTGCAACACCGATCTTGAAATCACCAGGGGGTACTTCGGATTCAAGGGCGTGCTGGGCCACGAGTTCGTCGGCAGAGTCGAGTCTTCCAGGACTTCGTCTCTGGTGGGCGCCCGGGTGGTTGGAGAAATCAACGCTGCCTGCTGCCGTTGCGAGTTCTGCCGATCCGGTAGGGGCAGACACTGCCCCCAACGCTCGGTGCTGGGAATTCTGAACCGGGACGGCGCCTTCCGCGAGCACTTTACCCTTCCGGAGCAGAATCTCCATCCAGTTCCCGACTCGGTCTCCGACGACGACGCGGTCTTTGTGGAACCGGTCGCCGCCGCCTGTGAGATTCTAGACCAAGTCGACATTCAAAGGGTCGAAAAGATCGCCGTCCTGGGAGACGGTAAGCTGGGACTGCTGATCGCCATGGTCCTGGCTCAGGCCAGGCGGGCCACCTACCCTCCCTTGACCCTGATCGGCAAGCATCCGGAGAAAATGCGCCTGGTTGAAGACCTGGGGGTCAGCACCCTCCACCTCGGCTCGACCCAAGCGGCCGCCCGTTCGTTCCAACTGGTGGTGGAAGCCACCGGTTCGCCGTCGGGACTGGACCTTGCTCTTCGACTCCTGGAACCGCGTGGCACGGTAGTCCTGAAGTCCACCTTCCATGGACGGCAGTCCTTCGATCCGGCCTCGGTGGTGGTGGATGAACTCACCCTGTTGGGGTCTCGCTGCGGCCGCTTCGAACCCGCCCTCGATCTGCTGGTCCGCAAGCGCATCCGCCCCAGCCGATTGATCCGGGATTCCCTGCCATTGACCCAGGCGGTAGAGGCGTTCCGACTGGCTCAATCCCCCGGTGTGCTGAAGGTGCTGCTGCATCCGTGAAGGGGGGGTGTGGAGCCCCCGCCGCGATTGAACAGGCCTGCGTCCCCCCCCACCGCCTCAGGTCTGAAGCAGCCCCAGCTTGAAGGGGGGCGACTCCGGATTGAGGGTGGTGACCTGGAGGCTTCGAATGAGCACCTCCCGGGTCCGGGCCGGATCGATCAGCGCATCCACCCACAGCCGGGCTGCCCCATAGCGAGGGTCGGCCTGGTTATCAAGGGTCTCCCGGACCTCAGCCGCCAGTTCCCGGCGTTGCTCATCCGTCAACCTGTCTCCTTCCCTTTCCCTCTGCGCCAGTCGGACATCTACCAGGGTACGGGCTGCCTGCTCCCCGCCCATGACCGCGTAGCGGGCGCTGGGCCAGGCGTAGAGGAATCT
This sequence comes from Candidatus Versatilivorator vitaminiformans, assembly GCA_027493295.1. GTDB lineage: Bacteria > Acidobacteriota > Terriglobia > Versatilivoradales > Versatilivoraceae > Versatilivorator > Versatilivorator vitaminiformans. Next base: position 6,381 of record JAPVWS010000337.1, read on the forward strand.
GGGACCGTAGGCTCTGCCGCACATGGCGTAGTGGCCAGCTCCGAAGCTGCCGCCCAGGATCACCGTAATCTTGGGAACGACACTGTTGGAGACCACGTTCACCATCCTGGCTCCGGCCTTGATGATGCCCCCATGTTCGGCTTCCTTCCCCACCATGAAGCCGTTGACATCGTGCAGAAAAATGAGCGGAATGCCGCTCTGGTTGCAGTCCATCATGAAGCGCGCGGCCTTGTTGGCGCTCTCGGCATAGATTACGCCGCCGACTTCCAGACGTCGGTCCTGCCCGTGCTGATGCTGTTTCTGATTGGCCACCAGGCCCACGGCGAATCCGCCCAGGCGAGCGTACCCGGTCACCAGTGTCTGGCCGTAGTCTTTGCGGTACTCGGTGAATCGGCTGTCGTCCACCAGGCGCGCAATCACTTCCCGAATTTCGTATTCGCCGGCGGGATCGGCGGAGAAGACTCCCCCAAGCTCTGCCGGGTCGTAGCGGGGCTCCACCGAAGGGCGGCAATCCGGACCGGAAACCACCGGCCGTCCCATTTTGTCCACCAGCTCGCGAATGCGGCGCAGGCAACTGAGATCGTCCTTTTCCCGGAAGTCGACGGTGCCGCTGAGGCTGGCGTGCACCCCGGCGCCGCCCAGTTCCTCGCTGGACACCTCCTGCCCGATGGCGGCCTTGACCAGTGCCGGACCGGCCAGGTAGAGTCCGCTTCCCTCGGTCATGAGGAGCTTGTCGCACATCACCGGCAGATAGGCTCCGCCGGCCACGCAGGAGCCCATGACGGCCGTGATCTGGGGAATCCCCCGGGCAGACAGGACGGCGTTGTTGTAGAAGACCCGACCGAAGTCGTCGGTATCGGGGAACACGTCTTCCTGCAGAGGCAGAAAAATGCCGGCGGAGTCCACCAGGTAGATGATGGGCAGACGGTTCTCCAGCGAGATGGTCTGGGCCCTCAGCACCTTCTTGGCGGTCATGGGAAAGAAGGAACCCGCCTTGACGGTGGCGTCGTTGGCGATGACCATGAAGTGACGCCCGCAGACCTTGGCGATCCCCGCGATCACGCCGGCGGCCGGGGCTCCACCCCACTCCGCGTACATTCGGTGGGCCGCGTAGATCCCCAGCTCCAGGAAGGAAGGTTCGGGATCGATGAGGTGTCGAATCCTCTCCCGGGCAGTCAGGCGGCCCTTGGCATGCTGTCTGCCTATGGCCTCGGCGCCTCCGCCCTGGCGGATCGCAGCCTCGTCCCGGCCCATCCGGGCCACCAGCGCTTCCGTTGCCCGGCGCCGCCTCTGAAATCGAGGGCTGCCACGGTCGACCGCGCTTTGAAATACCTCGGAAGAATCTGCCATGGGCATGGGTCCCCGGCTCGGGGAGGGGGGGTGCGCTATAAGAAAGGCAGGTCAGCCCGTGGCTGCCTGCTGCTCTATCCGGCTGGCTGCATCTTGAACGAAGTCCTCCCCCTACCGCCTCTCAGAGCAGGCTCATCTCCCTCTCCTTCAAGGCCTTGATCCGGTCTCGAAGGCGGGCGGCGGCCTCGAATTCAAAGTTCCGGGCCGCCTCCTTCATCTTGGCCTGCAGCTTGAGGATCTGGGCTTCGATTTCATCGGGAGAGGTCACCTCCACGGCTTCCTGCTCCGGCGCCAGGTCCACATAGTCCGCCTCGACCATGGCGATCAGGCTCATGTCGACCGGCTTCAAAATCGATTCCGGTGTGATCTCGTGTTCCCGGTTGTAGCGAAGCTGCTTTTCCCGCCGCCGGTTGGTCTCATCCAGGGCCTGTCTCATGGACTCGGTCACCTGATCCGCATACAGTATGGCCTGACCTCTCAGGTGGCGTGCGGCTCTCCCGATGGTCTGAATGAGAGAATCGCGGGACCTCAGGAAGCCTTCCTTGTCGGCATCCAGGATGGCGACCAGCGACACTTCGGGGAGATCGAGGCCCTCGCGCAGCAGGTTGATTCCCACCAGCACGTCGAATTCTCCCAGCCGCAGGCCCCGCAGGATCTTGATCCGCTCCAGCGTATCGATCTCCGAATGCATGTAGCGGCAGCGGACCCCCACCTCGCGATAGTACTCGGCCAGATCCTCGGCCATGCGCTTGGTCAGGGTGGTCACCAGCACCCTTTCCCGCCGCTTTTCCCGCAGGCGAATCTCGTGAAGCAGGTCGTCCACCTGGGACCTGACGGGCCTCACCTCCACCGCCGGATCCACCAGCCCCGTGGGACGAATGATCTGCTCCACCACCGCGCCGCTGGTCTTGGTCAGTTCGTAGGGCCCGGGAGTGGCCGAAACATAGATCGCCTGATTGAGGCGCCGCTCGAATTCCTCGAATTTGAGAGGGCGGTTGTCCAGTGCCGAGGGCAGGCGAAACCCGAAGTCGACCAAGTTCTGCTTGCGGGAACGGTCCCCGGCATACATCCCTCGAACCTGGGGGATGGTCTGGTGACTCTCGTCGATGAAGATCAGATGGTCCTGAGGCAGGTAGTCCATCAAGGTTGGCGGAGGCTGGCCGGGGCGACGGCCCGAGAGATGGCGCGAGTAGTTCTCGATGCCGTGACAGAATCCGATTTCCTTCATCATCTCCAGGTCGAACAGGGTCCGTTGCTGCAGGCGCTGGGCCTCCACCCACTTGCCTTCGGCTTCCAACCGGGGACGCCACTCCTCCAGCTCCTCCCGGATGGTTTCGATGGCCTTGAGCAGAGTGGGACGGGGCATGACATAGTGGGACTTGGGATAGATGGGGAGGCGTTCGTAGGAGAAGCGGATTTCGCCGGTGAGAGGTTCGATCCGAAACAGGGACTCGATTTCATCCCCAAACAGCTCGATGCGGTAGGCCTGGTCGTCGTAGGCCGGAAAGACCTCGATGCGGTCCCCCCGAACCCGGAAAGTGCCCCTGCGGAAATCGTCGTCGCTGCGCTCGTACTGGATCTCCACCAGCTTCTTCAGTATCTGCTCCCTGCTGACGCACTGCCCCTTGTCCAGAAAGAGCAGCATCCCGTAGTAGGCTTCCGGAGAACCGATGCCGTAGATGCAGCTGACGCTGGCCACAATGACGCAATCCCGGCGTTCGAACAAGGAGCGCGTGGCCGACATGCGCATCTTGTCGATCTCGTCGTTAATGGTGGCTTCTTTCTCGATATAGGTGTCGGTAGCGGCAATGTAGGCTTCGGGCTGATAGTAGTCGTAGTAGCTGACGAAGTACTCCACGGCGTTTTCGGGGAAAAAGGTGCGGAACTCCTGGCAGAGCTGGGCCGCCAGGGTCTTGTTGTGGGCCAGCACCAGGGCCGGCCGGTTCATCTGCTCGATGACCTTGGCCATGGTGTAGGTCTTCCCCGACCCGGTCACCCCCAGCAACACCTGGTGCAGCTCGCCGTCATCCAGTCCGCGAACCAGGTCCCTGATGGCCTGGGCCTGGTCGCCCCTGGGTTGATACTGGGTTACCCGGAAGGGTTGCTGAGTGTCCACCGGTGCCTTCCAAATTCGCCAAGAAATCCCTTGCCCGCACTCAGCCCGAGTTTATCACGCCTGGATTCGACTCTTGCGGGGGTTGAGCCGCATAGGCAACGGCAGCGGGTGACCGTGGCCTGGGGCGGGGTTTGTTTGGGGAAGCAGTGCTTTCCCGAACGGGTGCTTTCTATTCGCCGCGTTCGCGGCCAGGTTGGTGCGGAACCCATACGACCCCGGGTTGACACCCGGGGCTACACGAGGGCGCTGCTCCGCAGCTCTATAAGGATGGCTTGTCGGAAACGTTCCCCTGGATACCCACGTCAACCGCAGCTTCGCAGCTCTCCCCCAAACCCACAACACTGCATAGGGAAACGTGCTTTTCTATTTGGAATACGCCCCGGGCCAGGGCCCCGGGGGAGCCATCGGGAAACGTCACCTGGGGGAGTTGAGCCGCGAACGCGGCGACTACACTAGAAAACTTATAACTGTTCATTATAATAGACCTACTGTGGATTGTCCTGTTTTTCTCCCCTCATTAGATCCCTCTAATTGAATAGGAATCCATTGGACCATTCAGGACGTTGGCGGACAGTCTTGCGATCGTTCGCCCCCGGAGACTCTTCCTCCGGGACCGTCAAGCGGGGTTGCAGGCTGCCCGCGCTTCGGATCGGAGATATCGGGTTGTGAGCATGCTCCGAGCTTGCCTTTCTCGGCCTTTAGGCCATCTGTGGTCTTGTGTTCTTCGAGGACCTCGTCGATGAGGGTGCGCAGCCAGAAGCCGACGTTGAGGTGCCGCTCGGTGCGGAAGCGCTGGAGCCGTTGACGGGTTCGGGAAAGACGCGGACATGAAGCGGTACACGGTGCACCACACCAACCCACAACGACACAGAGAGCAACAAGCAGGACACAACGCTACACGGAGACACACTCATCAACCGTGAGCGCGAAAAAGGCGCTCGATGGCCTTCCCGCCAGGGATCACTGGGGAGGGAGCGACACCAGAAACGGGGGGGGAAATGGTGAACTTTGGCGTGCACCATCTCCCCTGCCCGGTGGCGCATCAGCGCCGGAAAACCTGGGGTCGCTCCCTCCATTTCCTCCCCCTCCAGGCGTGGCGCACCGTGCGACGCGCGGACACGCCGGGCGCCGCCCCGCCACGGTTGTCGCAGCCGACGCGGGAAATCCGCGCCAACCCGTGTCCCATAAGGCTTTCCAGGCAAGGCCTCGACCACAGCAGCGAGGGCTCTGCCCTCTGAGAATGTTAGAATCGCCTTGGAAAGCATTTAGGGGATACTGAGGTGCGTCGGCAGGCGAGAAAACGCAGTCTGCCCCACAAAGCTCAGTGATGTTGAGGGAATCTGGTGACGTGCCGGAGTACAAAAGCGGTTCCTGGGGCACACAAGAGGCGATCGGGCGGGCGATTGACGGTATCTATCTTGTGGGTATCAGGAGTTCGGAGGCGCTTCCGTAGGAAAGTCCTTTAGAATGAGTAGCGGCTACTTCCGATAAAATGTGGATATGTTAACTCTCGAGCGGGACGTGGAGAGGGCCTGATGGGAATCGTGAGTAACCAATACAGCTGTAGCGGCAAGCTGTCCCTTCTGCTGGTAGCACTGGCGGTTGTGATGGGATTTCAACCAGGACTTGCCGAGGATCGGGAGATCGAGCAGCTCCGCAAGGCGGCTGGGCAAGGGGATGCAGGCGCCCAACTTCACATGGGCCTTAGGTACTACACAGGCGCGGGGGTGACGCAAGATTCCAAGGAGGCGGTGGAGTGGCTTCGAAAGTCAGGCGGGCAGGGAAATACCCTAGCGCAATACGAACTGAGCCAAATATGGAGTTCCGATGAGAGCGTGCCACTAGACCGAGAAGAGGGGTTGAGGTGGTTACACAAGGCGGCAGAGGGGGGGCACGCTGAGGCTCAAAGCGAACTCGGCGACAAATATAGAATTCGCTCGCTGACACAGTGTGAGGAGGAATCCCGAGAAACCGCTAAGGTGATGTTGAAGTGGTACCGCAAGGCGGCCGAGCAGGGAGTGGCCGATGCTCAATATTGGATCGCACGCTGGTTCTCTATAGGAGGAGATGGTGTGCCGGAAGACGACCGGGAGGCGGTCAAGTGGTACCGCAAGGCGGCTGAGCAAGGGCACGCCGAGGCTCAGTCGGAATTGAGCTTTATGTACGAAAGAGGCTGGGGAGTGCCGAAGGACTACGTGAACGCCTATGCTTGGCAAATTGTTGCCGTGGGCAAAAGCGGTGGGGGCGAAATCGGGGCGGAGTGGCTGAATCGTCTCAAACCGAGTATTTCCACTAAGCAAAAGGCGGCGGGGAAGAAGCTTGCCGCCGAGTTGTTCAAACTCATCATCAAGCCCATTACACCCAACACCCTGAAAATCAGGCTGCTACACGAAGCCGCCGAGCAAGGGCTTGCGAGTGCGCAATATCGGCTGGGCAATGAGTACTACTTTAAGATTCAACGGGAGGGAGTGAACTGGTACCGCAAGGCGGCTGAGCAGGGACACGCCGATGCTCAATATGAACTGGGGTATATGCACCTTCACGGCGACGGAGTGCCGAAAGACGACCGGGAGGCGATGAAGTGGCTTCGCAAGGCGGGGGAACAGGGACAAAGCGACGCACTATACATCCTGGGGTTCATTTACCGCTTCGGCGAGAGAGTACCCCAGGACTATCGGGAGGCCGCGAGATGGTATCGGAAGGCGGCCGAGCGGGGCAACGTCGATGCTCAAATTTACCTTGGATCAGCGTACACCAAGGGCCAGGGAGTGGCCCAGGACCACCGGGAGGCTGTGAAGTGGTATCGGAAGGCAGCCGAGCAGGGAAGCAGCACGGCTCAAATTGACCTTGGATCGGCGTATGCCAAAGGCCAGGGAGTGGCCCAGGACTACCGGGAAGCGGTGAAGCAGTATCGAAAAGCTTCCGAGCAGGGAGGAAGTTACGCTATGACGCTGTTAGGAGACATGTACGCCAATGGCCAGGGATTGCACCAAGACTACCAGGAGGCGGTGGCGTTGTACCGCAAGGCGGCTAAGCAGGGAGCCAGCGACCCTATGGAACGGTTAGGCGACATGTACGCCAGTGGCAAGGGGGTGCCGAAGGATACCGTGAAAGCCTACGCTTGGTACATTCTTCTTTGCAGAGTCAGGAGCGGAAAACAGGTCATCGAGAAGCGAGACAGGTATAGAGAATCGATGACCGCCGAGCAAGTGGCCGAGGCTCAGAAAGTCGCCGCCGAGTTTTGGGAGTGCGTCAAGGCCGAAGGGTGTGGCTGTTGAGCTTAATCGCTGTTTGTTTCCTATAAAGCGTATATATGTTTACTTTTGAGCGGGACCTCTATGGGTGTCCGGTGACAATCATGACCAACCGCAAAATCCGCCGCGGGAAGCTGGTCCGTCTGCAGGCCGGGCAACTCCTTTTCCGGCAAGGCTGGGAGTTTTTCCATTGCCCTCCCATACGGTCCACCGGCATCCGAAGTCGTCCATAAGTATTTGAATAATCAGTCACTTGCAACGAACCAGGGCCATGACTCAACCGATCCCGACTCGATACCATGCTGTTAGTTCCGCACAGCCTGGGAGAAGGTGGAGGAGGAGGTTGTGAGGGGACCTCACCGTCAGGGATCGGGACCGGCATGCGGTCGCGTTCCCCGGTAGAGGAGGGAGCGGGTCCAGGCGCGCTTCCTGTTGCGGGGCGGGGACAGCGGGGCCGGCGCCGCACCGCGTAGTGCCGGGGAGCCAGCCTACCCAATGTAGTACATTGGGGCTGGCGAGGGGATGCTGCGCCCCCCTTCGAACCCCCGGCCTCTCGCGCCGCTGACGGAGCAGCGGACGCACGGGGGCGCATCCCCCGAACCCCAGCACCGGTGCGCTCCTAAGGCAGCGGCGCACCGTTGTGGTCACCCGCGCCCCGCGGGCGAAGCAGGCCGCCTCCGAGCCCGAGGAGGCCCCAGGCTGGTCAGGACGGAGGAGACAGCTACTGTGCCTTCGAGAGAGGAGCGAGATGACCGACATCAACGAAATCGGGGCGACCGCATTCGTCATCGCGTCCATCCGCGCGTTGGAGGATGAAAAGCCGGAGCCTCTGTTCAGCGACCCGTAC
>JAPVWS010000338.1 GCA_027493295.1 Candidatus Versatilivorator vitaminiformans
GCGCGGGATCCGACTTGCCGTCGGTTTTCCAGCCCGAGCCTTCGGGAAGCGGCTGCCCGGGGTCGAAACCCCAGGACCCGTCCGGATTCTGGATGGCCCGCAGCCGCTTCTCGTCCTCGGCTACCTGCCTTTGAATCCGCTGCCACAGGTCCAGGGCAGCCTCCTCCGACAAGAGCTCATAGTCCGGGAACTCTGCCGGAGGCAGCTCTTTTTCGGACTCATCGGTCGGCGGCGGCGGTTCGATCCGAGGAGGCCGAGGCGGGAGTCCCTGTTGAACCGAATGCACTTTGCGGCTGGCTTCGAGGTAATCCCGGGGAAAGAAGCGGCGGAAGAACTCGATGCGATGGGAGAGATCGTCGCTGTACTTCGGTTGCACCTCCAACAGTTTCAGGGCCTTTTCCTCCACGCCCGCGAAGTACCGGGGATGGCCGGTTCGGTCCCAGGCGGTGCGCAGGATCTCTCCGGCATAGCTGAACACGACCGATTTCCCCACGTTGGAACCGGGACCGGCGGCATTGATGCCGCCCGGGTCGGCGGTCTGAAGCACATGGTTGGCGGCGCGAACCAGTTGCTGCGAATGGAGCTTGCGCGGGGGGAGCACCCGCTCGGCGGTGCAAACGTTGTGGCCGGCCACCCGGGTTCCGGCGGGACCGTCGCCGACGTCCAGGGGAGCCAGGCTGGTATTGTTGGCGGCCTCCTTGAGGTAGTTGGTCGGCCGCAGCGACTCGTACATCACGTTGACCAGCCGTCGGAAGTTCTGAACGTTTTCGATCGGGTATCCGTGTTCGACGGGAACCGCCGAGCCCCAGACTCCGGCCTGGGTATGGCAGCTCATGCAGTGAGTCCCGAGCAGGTTGCCGGTATCGCGGATGCGGCGCTCCACGCTGGCGCCGCGAGGCCGGTTGGTCAGCCAGGCGTCCACCTGGGCCAGGTGGTCGTAGAGGCCCTGGCGCACCGCCATCCGGGGGTCCCGGTAGGGCGCCGGTTGCAGCAGCCGCAATTCGATCTCGTAACCCGGCGCGTTGGCCTCCGCCCGCAGGAAGTAAACTCCGCCGGGCTGCAGCAGGCGGTTGATTTCCGATCGATGGTCCTCGGACTGCTGGTGAACTCGCTCGTTGTCGTTGCGTCCCCGCGTGAATTCCACCAGCGGCAGCAACCCCATCTTGCCGGGGGCGGTTTCTGCCCGGTCCCGGAAGGGTTCGGCAGGGGCCGGACCGACCTCGTCGGTCGGGTCCGGCAGCGCGTAGAATCTGAGGCGTGCCGCCAGGGTGTGATCGGGAAGGGTCAGGTTGCAGGTCAGCAGCCGGGGCTCGGTGCCGGTGAACTCGAGGCGAAACCAGTCGTCGCCGGAACGGCCGACCTTGCCGTTGTCGAAATACTCAACGTCATCGGCCCCGGCGGTAACCAGAACCCGCTGCACACCCTCGCCGTCGGAAAGCGGAATGGGCTGAGCCTGCTCGGGCGTATCGTTGGGTTCCAGTTCGAGGTGGAAATGAAGGTCGGGCGGCTCCTCGAGATCCAGAGGCCTGACGCTGGCGAGCAGGGAAACCTGCGTCCCGGAAGGCCAGGGCGTGTTGCGGGGGAAGGCATCCACCCGGGGTGCGGTCCCGGTTTCGCGCCAGCGGGGGCCGCCGAAGACCGGGTCTTCATCGACGACCGGTGCCAGGCTGAGGACGTACCTTCCCGACACCGGAGCCCGGTAAATCAGGTAGACATCCGGATCCAGGGCATGGAGCACTTTTCTCCAGCGGGCGGTGGGCCGGGTGTATATGCCGAAGGCATCGGGTTCTCTTTCGTCCTGGCCGGAACCGGATGATTCCTCGGAGATGCCGGAGGCCTCGGCCCCATTGTGATGTTCCAACTGCCAGCTCACCGCTACCCGTCCATTGGGTGGCAGGGAGGAGGGACTGGAGACTGCTACCGATATCTCACGGACTTCGCCGCGACGCAGGTTCAAGGTCCTTTCCCACCGGCTGTCGGATTGAAGGGAAACGTCCACCCCCTCGGCGCCGGTGTCGGCGGAAACCCTGTCCGCTCGACCGGCAAGAACGCCAAGGAGAACCAGAACGGCGGCCATACAGCAGGCGCCGCACTTCCCGATGACTCGTAGCTTTTCCATGGTTGTTTCCCGCGGTTCTGACATCCCTGAAGACTGGCCCCACTTCTTCGCGCGTCGGGCGAAGCGTTGGAACACTACCGTCACGGCTTCCCGCTGAGGGAGAATTCGATCCAGTTCAGGTAATTCTGGGAGCCGTCCACCACTTGGAGAGCGATCACTTCGGGCACTGCATAGGAGTGGAGACGGACTACCTCCTTTTCAAGCTCGGCCAACCGCTCGCGAGACGTCTTGATCATGACCATGACTTCGTTGTCCTCGACCACCTTGTCTTCCCACCAGTACCAGGAGCGAACCCCGGGAACCAGGTTGACGCAGGCCGCCAACCGCTTGGCCACCAGTTGTCTTCCGATCTTCCCGGCCTCCTCCAGGCTGGAGCAGTTGACCAGCACCACCACCTTGTCTGTCATGGCTGTATCCTCGCCCCGGGCATTCCGTCGAGACCGGGAAGCAGCGCCGTCCCGGCTAACGGAAACCGGTCAAAGGGATGTTCATTATATCCGTTTTGGGCTAGACTAGCTTCCTGCTTTGACGGCCAAATGCAAGGAGCGATGGAAGCATCATCGCAATGCGGCCAACCGGGGAAGGACCACCGGCTGCTTTAGTTTAGGGTTAATAGGGATAATCTTGGCTTCCAGGAAGTTATCCAGGTTAAAACCCGGGAAGAAACCCTCCATGCTGAGATCCGTTCTCGCGGTCATTATGGGCCTGTTGTTGCTGGGCTTGGCGGTGCAGGCCGTTTTCGGCCCTACGGGTCAACTGGAAATGAACCGCCTGGAGGAGGAGGTTGAGTCTCTGGTCCAGCAAAAGGAAGCTCTCGAGTCGGGAAACCGGCAGGTAATGGGCGAGATCGAATCCCTGAAAACCGACCCCGCCACCATCGAGAAGATCGCTCGTGAAGAGTTGGGCCTGGTTCGCGAAGGCGAAATCAAGATCGTCACCAAGCCTGACCCCCGGGATTCCCCCGGCGCCGCAGCCAGCGGAACCGACCCGGCGGCCCTGCCCGGGGACCTGCCTCCCCAACAAACTCCTTGACTCCCAACCCCCCGGAAAATAAGATTTCGGGGCGGGGTGGAGCAGTCTGGTAGCTCGTTGGGCTCATAACCCAAAGGTCGCGGGTTCAAATCCCGCCCCCGCAACCAATTCTCCCTCCAGCCGGACCGACGACCGCTTTTCTCCCTGCCGTTTCCCCTTCTGGCGCGAACTCCCGGCCCAGACCGACTCACGAGATTGCAGCACAGAGTTTGCATGGCCAGTCATGCTGACCGGTCCAGACTCGCAACTGTGCTAGTATCCTCGCAAAAGGGCATTCAATGGCCACGACTGGTTTCGACACTCTGAAAGTCAGCCAGGATCTCAAGGCCGCCGGCTTCAACGAAGCCCAAGCCGGAGCCATCGTCCGATCCATGGCCGGAGCCTTCCAGGACGGAATGATTGCTACCAAGTCCGATATCGACAAACTGCAGGCCTCAACCAGGGCGGACGTTGACAAACTTCGGACTTCGACCACAGCCGAATTCGCCGCTGTCAGGACCGATATCGACAAGCTGCGGACTTTGACCGAGTCTGACCTGAACAAGCTGCGGGCTTCCACCACGGCCGACATTGCCAACCTCAAGGCCGAGGTCTTCAGGGCCCTGTGGATTCAGGGGGCGGGAATCGTCGGCATCCATCTGACCATCGGTGGATTGCTGTTTGCCGCTATCCGATTCCTGGATTAGTCCTCTCCTGCTTGTCTGGAACACCCCTGTTTCGCTCTGTATGATCCGTCCCGTCGTCGGGGAAGGGGGGGCGGCTAGTCTGATACAACCCGGTCAGGTAACGCCTTCCAATGGGGATGGGGCTGCGCCCTCATCTCATCCAACTACCAGAATCCTCATACCTCGCATCGCCATGACAGCGAACATGACGGACACGGTAATCAGGTGTGCAGTGACGCTCCTGCTGCTTGTCTGTGCTATTGGTGGATCCGCAGTCCAGTCGGGTCGGATTTCGGGCATGGTCGTCGATGAGACCGGAGCGGTGTTGCCCGGCGTCAAGGTCACTCTGAGCGGCGGTCCGGACACACCGCGCGAGGTGCAAGCTGACCCGGGTGGCCGGTTCGTACTCACGGGCCTGGTTCCGGGCACCTATACGGTGACCGTCTCCCGGATCGGCTTCGGTACGGCGAGGGTGGAGGGCGTCGCCGTCGGGACCAATCCGGTGGAACTGCCGGCCATAACCCTGCGTCTAGCTCCATTCGAGGAAGCGGTGGTCGTGACGGCCACCCGCTTCGAGGAGCCGACCCAGCAGGTGCCCATGAGCGTTTCGGCCGTGACCGGCGAAGATATCGAGCGGCGATCCATCGGGAACCTGACGGAGCTGGCGCGCTGGACACCCGGACTGACGGTGGTGGACCAGGGAGCGCGCGGTAGCAACGTGGTCATCGCCCGAGGCCTCAACACCGACTCGTTGAACGGGTCGGAGTTCAGCGGCAACAATTACAACAACGGTGTCGCCACCTATCTTGGGGACATTCCCCTGGCGGTCGATCTTCGGCTCAACGACATCGAGCGGGTGGAGGTGTTGCTGGGTCCCCAGGGAACGCTTTACGGCGCCGGCACCCTGGCGGGAGCCGTGCGTTACCTGCCGCGCCGGCCGGACACGGAGCAGCGTACTTTCGAGGTGCGAGGCGACCTGTTCGCGTTGGCCCACGGCGGCGCCCCGGGCTCGGATGCCGGCCTCACCTTCAACCTGCCGCTGGTTTCCCGCAAGCTGGCTCTGCGCGGCTCCATCGACCGCTATGCCGATCCGGGCTTCATCGACTACGACTACCTGCTGCGCACGCCGGGCATCTCCGAACCGGAGCCGGACCTGAACGACCCGGCGGCAGTGGCCGAGAGCCTGAGACGTGAAGCGGATGCCAACACGGAGGAGACGATCTCGGCCCGGCTCTCCCTGCTGTGGGAGGCATCCCCTAACCTGTCGGCCCTGGTGGCCTACCATCTGCAGGATCAGCAGGTCGGCGCGCGCCAGATCAATCACTCCCGGTCGTTCGACACCGGCCGCTATGTCTCCGCGCACCGCTTTCTGGAACCGAACGACCGCAGGAATCAACTGTGGAGCCTGGAGTTGACCTGGGCGCCGGGTGGCGCGGAATTGACCACCGCGGTCGGCTATTCGCGCTTCGCCGAGCAGGGGCAACGTGACCAGACGGACCTGCTGGTCCAGGCGTTCGGCATCGCGGGGTTGCTGCCGGGCGAGTTCCCGGCGCTGACCGAAGCCCGGGAGATTGACCCGGGAATCTCGGTCACCGACCTGACATCGCAGTTTCGATCCTTTGCCGCCTATACCCGCGAGGACGAGCAGGAGGAGCGCTTCAATTGGGAGACGCGGCTGGTCTCGACCGGCGAGGGGCCGTGGGGGTGGGTCGGTGGCCTATTCTTCAACAACTACGACAGCAGCGGGACCAGCTTCGAGTTTACGCCGGGACTGACGGAATTCTCGGGCGTAACTCCTGTCCTGGGAGGAAATGCGGTCTCCGAGCCGGTCGAGTACTATGCGCTCGGGAACGAGAGCGTGGGAGAGCGGGCGCTTTTCGGGGAAATATCCCGGGACCTGGGCAAACGGTGGCGCGTGACGGCCGGCGGTCGCTGGTTCGGTTACAGCATCGAGACCGGCAGTCTTACCGAATTCCCCTACACGCCCCTGTACAACTCCCCCTTCACCGACTACGAGTCCAATGACCGCGGCATGCTGTTCAAGGCGAGCCTAAGCTACCGCTTCGACGAGCAGTCGAACGCCTACTTCACCCGCTCGGAGGGGTATCGCATCGGCGGCGGCAACAACTTCCGGGTGTGCACCGACGAAGAGATTGC
>JAPVWS010000339.1 GCA_027493295.1 Candidatus Versatilivorator vitaminiformans
CGAACCTGCTTGCCGCGCGGCAGTTGGTGCACGAAGCAGAAGATGCAGTTGTTCTTGCAGATCCGGGTCTGGATGGGCTCGAGCTCGAGACCCAGGTCTTCGTCCTCTTCCTTTTCAATCTCGATATCCCAAAGCTCTCCGGATTTCTTGGCCACCGAGAGAGTCAGTTCCCGATCGACCAATGAGCTCAAGTAGCGGAAGTCCAGGGCATCTTCCACTTCACGGCGGTCGATGGACAGGAGGCGGTCGCCCGGTTCGATGCCCACTTCCTGAGCGATGGAGCCTTCTTCCACCCTATCGACGGCGACTCCCGTAGTGGACCGGTTTTCGGGCATGGCGGATGGGCGGAGCGGACCCCGCGCGGGGCTCAGGCCGGAGCCGGCCCCTCGGAGACCATTCTCTTCCCCCTGTAGATATAGTGCAGTCCGGAGAAGACCGTAATGGCTCCCGTGACCGGGTAAAGCACCCAAAGCCACTGGGGAACGGTCTCCAGGTAGTTGAAAAGCAGCACCAGGGTCAGGGTGACGATCTGAATGAGCGTGGCGGCCTTTCCGTAAATGGAGGGAGGAAAGTTTCGATGACCGGTCATCAACAGAATGATGAGTGTGCTCACGATCAGAAACACATCCCGGCTGAGGACCAGGATGGTAAGCCAGAGCGGTATCAGGTTGGGCAACTCCAGGTCCTTGATGGACAGGACGACGAAAGCGGTGGTCAACAGCAGCTTGTCGGCGATGGGATCCAGCAGGGCTCCCAGGGAAGTCTTCTGCTGCAGCCACCGGGCCATCAGGCCGTCCAGGCCATCCGTAACCCCCGCCAGCAGGAAGACGAAGAAGGCCCAGCCGAGCTGGTTGTAGAGCAGAAGGTTGACGAACACCGGTATGAAGGCCATTCTCAGAATGGTGATCTGATTGGCGGGCGTGAGCAGTTGGGAGGTCATTGCCAGTGGACTGTCGAAAACCGGTTCTGCGGGCGAAAACAAGAAATGTTATCGGGCGGTGCGAAGGGCTGTCAACGCAATTCCCGGCCCTCGAGCGGGCATCTCCGAGTGGGTGCCGGGCGCCGTCGAAAGCGACAGGCGGACCGCCCTCCATCTGCCATCCACCGCCAATGGCAACGAGCTGTGCCTTGCGGGCGCCTGAAGGCGGGAGGGCTTTGGAATGAGGTGTTTCGGGAGAAAGGGATGGTGGGCGCTACAGGATTTGAACCTGTGACTTCCACCGTGTGAAGATGGCACTCTACCGCTGAGTTAAGCGCCCCGATCCGGGTTGAAATCCTCGCCGGGGATTGTGGCACGCCTCCTTCAGCCTTGACAAGCTCAATTTCCGAGGCTGTGGCTCAGCCCGGCTACTTGGAGCCTCGCGCCGGCGGCGCGGAGGGACGGCTGAGAACGAACAGGGCCACGCTGAGGGTGATCAGGATGAGCAGCGCCTGAAGGTAGGGCGAGCGGACCACGAACCACACGCTGTAGCCGACCAGTCCGAACATCAGCACCACCGAGGCGGCCTTGGCCCCCGGGCGGATCACCTGTCCGTTTTCCCAGTCGCGCAGAATGGGTCCGAAGCGCCGGTGGGCCCGCAACCATCTGTGGATCCTAGGCGAGCTTCTGGAGAAAAAGTAGGCCGCCAGCAACACCAGCGGGGTGGTGGGAAGCAGGGGCAGGAATATCCCTGCGAATCCAATCGACAGAGACACAAGTCCCAATACCAGGTAGAGATTTCTGATCATGGATCCGAATACAAGAGCACGTCGTCAATGGGGAGTTGAACCGGGGGAGCCTTTGTCTGGGCCTCTTTCATTGGAAAGACGTTGACAGAAATCTGGCTATGGTGATACAGATATCTGTATGAAAACGACTCTCAACTTTGACGACCACCTGATCCGCACCGCCAAGATCCGTGCCGCTCAGCAAGGGGAGACCCTGACGCGACTGATCGAACGCGCCTTGCGAGACTACCTTGAAGCCGTCCCCCGCGACGCGGCGCGTCGTTTTCGGGCGAAGTTGCTAACCAAGCGCGGCCGTGCGGTTGCCGGGGTCAATCTGGACGACCGGGACGCCCTCTACGAGCGGATGGAGGGGGTCGATTGATTGCGGTCGACACCAACATTCTTGTTCATGCACATCGCGCGGAGTCGCCCAAGCATCTCGTCGCTCACGCCCGTGTCGTCGCCCTCGCCGAGTCCCCCGCCCGCTGGGGTATCCCCGTATTTTGCATCGGCGAATTCATTCGCGTCATCACCCACCCCAGGCTGTTCAATCCTCCCTACTCCGCCAACGAAGCCTGCGAGGCGCTGACCAGGCTGCTTGCCTCGCCGAGTCTGACCGTGCTTTGTCCCGGTTCCGCTTATCCGGAGCTCCTGATGGAAGCGGTCCGCGAGGCAAACGCGATTGGCAACGTCGCGTTCGATGCTCAGATCGTGGCGCTTTGCCGAGAGAATGGCATTTCCCGGCTTCTGACGGAAGATCGCGACTTCGACCGCTTTCGGGGCCTCGTCATCGAACACCTCGAGGTGTAAACGGGGCTCAAAGCCGATTCCCGGGATCCGGTCACCTTCCCAGCCTGGCCCGGGCGTGGCCCACCCCGACCGTGACCAGGCACCCTATCAAGGTGTGCCAGGTGTAGTCGACCTGTGTCAGGGTCAGGACCAGGGCCATGGCCAGAATGCCGGACAGAAAACCGGCCAGGGCGTCGCCGGGCTTGGGCCGCCGGGACAGAAGCCCCAGGAAGAAGATTCCCAGCAGGCTGCCGTAAGTCACCGAGGCGATGCGCAGCCCCAGCTCCACCACGGGGTTGCGGGTGTCGGTGAAGAGCATGGCTCCCCCGATGAGGGCCAGCCCCCAGAACAGGGTGAAGGTCCTGGACCAGAACATCTCCTGCCCGGCATCGAATGCCCGGGCTCGCTTGGAAAGACGGAACAGGTCCAGGTAGGTGGAGGAGGCCAGGGAGCTGATGGCCGAGGAGAGGGTCCCCATGGCGGAGGCCAGCACGCCGGCGATGACCAGGCCGGCCAGTCCGCTGGGGAGCTGCTCGACGATGAACTTGGGGAACACCTGGTCGGAACTCTTCAATCCAAGTTGGGCGACGTCGGCGCCGCCGTAAAAGGCGAACAGGCACAACCCCAGCACCAGGAAGAAGGCGAACTGGAGCACGATGACGGCAGCGTCCAGAAGCAGGGCCCTCTGGCTCTCCCGGGCCGTTCGGCAGGCCAGCAGGCGTTGGACCAGCAGTTGGTCGGTGCCGTGGGAAGCCATGGTCAGGAAGATTCCTCCCAGCAGGCTTCCGGCCAGGGTGTAGGGAGAGGTCAGCCACTCCATCAGGCCCGCTCCTCCAAAGGGGTTCAGCACCGAGAGCTTGTCCGCGCCGGAGGCGGTGCTGAAGCGGACCACGTCCGCCCACCCGTGGGGCAGGTGGTTCAGGATAAGGACCATGGCCACGGCGGCCCCGGCCAGGTAAATGAAGGTCTGCACCACGTCCATGGCCACCACCGCCTTGAGTCCCCCCATGTAAGTGTAGATAAGGGTGAAGACGCCAATCAGGAGGATGCTCGCCGGGTAGCTGAGGCCGGTGATGAGGTGGAGGGGAATGGAGGAAGCGAACAGGCGGACCCCCGAGGCCAGCACGCGGGTGACGATGAAGACGGAGGAGGTCAGCCGGCGCAGGGGCAGGCCGAACCGCTTGCCGATATAGTCATAGGCGGTCTCCAGCTCCCCTCGATAGTAGGCCGGGATAAAGAAGAGGGCCACCAGGCAGCGTCCGGCAAAGTAACCCAACGCCAGTTGCAGGAAGTGCAGGTTCCCCTGGTAAGCCAGTCCGGGAACGCTGATGAAGGTCAGGGTACTGGTCTCGCTGGCCACTACCGAGATCCCCACCGCCCACCAGGGGAGGGCCCGGCCGCCCAGAAAATAGTCTCGGGAAGACTGCTGGCGGCCGCCGATGCGGGTGCCGATCCAGGCCACGCCCACCAGGTAGACGGCGATGATGGCGTAGTCGATAGGGTCGAGACCCATAGCCGGAGGAATCTCTCTAGCCCGCATTTCTCACCAGGGGGCGTGATCCTGGCGCAGGCATTTTTCCCTTAGCGCGTGCTCGGGAGCGAAGAGCGTAGCGGTCACTACGGTCGAGCGAGCATGGATGCGCTAAGGGAAAAAGGACAAGCCAGGGCACGCCCAGCGCCGTGTGTCGCCGCAAGGCGTCCCAATCGGACCACCAAGTTGCTGAAAATAAATGGCCCTGCATCATGAATCCAGCGACCTGGTGAGAAATGCGGGCTAGGTGCCCGGTCGAAAGGGACGGGGCGACTCCGGACGCCCAACCTCTCCGGCACCCTCAAATAAAAGGCGGGAGCGGCCTCTTCAGCGAGACCAGTCGGCAAAGACCTCGGCCGCGGCAGTTACCGTCTCGTCGATATCGGCAGGGGTGTGTGCCGTGGAGAGGAAAGCCGCTTCGAACTGGCTGGGGGGCAGATAGATTCCCCGCTGCAGCATGTCCCAGAAGAATCGCGAGAAGCGGTCCGGGTCGGACCGCTTGGCGGAAGGGAAGTCGGTGACCGGGGCGCCGGCGCCCTGACCGGCTTGTGCCGGCACAGTGCCCGGATTCCCCGGCGTAAAGAACACCGTGAACATGCTGCCGACGTGGTTGACCCGGACGGAGACACCGGCCTGGTTGGCTGCCCGGGTCAGTCCGCCCTGGAGCTGGTCGGCCAGGCGCTCCAGCCCTTGGTAGGTCCCGGGCCGTTTGAGAATATTCAGGGTGGTCAATCCCGCGGTCACCGCCAGGGGATTCCCCGAAAGTGTGCCGGCCTGATAGACGGGCCCGGTCGGCGCCAGGCGGCTCATGATCTCGTCTCGACCCCCGTAGGCTCCGACCGGCAGGCCCCCCCCGATGACCTTGCCCAGGATGGTCAGATCCGGCTGGACTCCGAAGCGTTCCTGGGCACCGCCGTAGGCGATGCGGAAGCCGGTCATCACCTCGTCGAAGATCAGCAGGGCGCCGTGCTGCCGGGTGACGGCGCGCAGCCCTTCCAGGAAGCCGGACCGCGGGGGGACACAACCCATATTCCCGACCACCGGCTCCAGGATCACGGCCCCGATTTTGTCCTTGTGCCGGGAGAAGGCTTCCTCGACGGCAGGCAGTTGGTTGAAGGGGCAGGTCAGCGTCAGCCGGGCCAGCTCCGAGGGAACGCCGGGGCTGTCGGGCAGCCCCAGGGTGGCTACCCCGGACCCCGCCTTCACCAGCAGGCTGTCGCCGTGGCCGTGGTAGCACCCCTCGAACTTC
>JAPVWS010000034.1 GCA_027493295.1 Candidatus Versatilivorator vitaminiformans
CGGGTCGGACCTCCCAGCAACTCGTAGACGGGGACTTGCAGCGCCTGGCCCTTGATGTCCCAAAGCGCCTGATCGATGCCGCTGAGTGCGCTGGTGAGAATCGGTCCTCCGCGGTAAAAGGCGTGACGGTAGATCGCCTGCCAGTGGTGGGCCACCGCCCGCGGGTCCTTGCCGATCAGGTAGGATTCCAACTCCTGGACGGCGGTGGCGCAGGTTCGGGCCCGGCCCTCCAGGATCGGCTCTCCCCAGCCCGCGATTCCCGCGTTGGTGTGGACCTTCAGGAACAGCCAGCGGGGCTTCACCAGAAAGGTCTCCAACCTGGTGATGCGCATGAGTTCCCGGGCGCGTGCTCGCCCGGGTTCCGGGGTAGAGGCAGCGGCCGCTGAGGGTCCTCCTCCCGATCCGGTCGCCTGGGCCGCACCCAACCCGAGCATCCCGGCAGTGCCCTTGAGTAGAGACCGCCGCGGCAGTTTTTGGTCGTCGAGCGAATTTTTTTTCAAGGCCCCATCTCCCCAACAGGGACGCCTTCAGGTCGGACGTTTCAGGAAAAACCCTGCCATTCTAACATCCCGCCAACTCACGGACCATCGATCACCTGCCGAATTCTCCGGAAGACGGAATCGAACATCGGCTGAGTGAGCCTTCCGGTAAAGGTGTTCTGCTGACTGGGGTGAAAGGAAGCCAGCAGCAGTCGCTCACCGCTCATTGGGACCTCGAGGCCGTGTCTGAAGCGGGGACGCCTGGTGCGGCGGTTTCCCCGGTAAAGGTCCCAGACGTTATCGAAGGCGATTCGGCCCAGCGCCAGCACCACCTGTACCCTCGTCAGACGCTCCCATTCGAATTGCAGGTAGGGACGACAATTGCGGATTTCCTGCGGGCTGGGCTTGTTTGAGGGAGGGGCGCAGTGGATAACGGCGGTGATGTAGCAGTCGATCAGTCTCAGCGGATCCTGGCGGTGGGTGGATTCCGGATGGCTGGCGAAGCCGTGTCGATGGAGGGCGCCATAGAGCCACTCCCCGCTTCGGTCCCCGGTAAACATGCGGCCGGTTCGGTTGGCTCCGTGAGCGGCCGGAGCCAGTCCGACCACCAACAGGCGGGCGTTTTCCTGCCCGAAGCTGGGCACCGGCCGGCCCCAATAGTCCCATTGCCGGAATCTGGCCACCTTTTCCCGGGCGGTCTGCTCCCGCCAGGCATTCAGCCGAGGGCACAGGCGGCAACGGGGAATCTCCACCTGCAGGCGGTTCAGGTCGTCGATCTCGGAAGGATTCGGTGTCAACACCAAAGACTCGGCAAGGACGCGGCTCCTGGCCTGCATTTCTCCCCGGGGGGCGTGATCATGGCGCAGGAATTTCCCCTTCAGCGCATGCTCGCGACCGAAGAGCGTAGCGGTCACTACGGTCGAGGGAGCAGGTGCGCGCTGAAGGGAAAAAGACCAGCCAGGGCATGCCCAGCGCCGTCTGTTACCCGCAAGCCCTTTACATGCAGCCAATCAAAGTACTGAAAGATAGACTACCTTTCGTCATGCTACCAGCGACCTGGTGAGAAATGCGGGCTAGATGCGAAAAATAGTGGAATCAAGGAATAGCCGCGGCAACGGCGTCGAGGGAGGCGAGGTGAAGCCCGGCTGGATCCCCTGCTTAGGTGAGAGGGACATGGGTTGCCCGCAAGGTCCCCAAAAATGAAACGCCCTGAAGCTGAACCAGCTTCAGGGCCGGGAAACGAACGTCGTGACGGAAACCAGTCTATATGGCCGTCTCTTCTTCGTCGGACTTGATCACTTCCTGTGCCTGCAGACCCTTAGGTCCCTGCACAACCGTGAATTCCACCGACTGTCCTTCTTCCAGGGTGCGGTAGCCCTCGGCCTGAATCGCAGTGTGGTGGACGAAGACGTCACCGCCCTGACTGCGCTCTATAAAGCCGTAGCCCTTGGAATTGTTGAACCATTTGACTTTTCCGGTCTCTCTACTCATGGGCTTCGAGACTCCTTTCGCATCGTGTGGGAGGTGTCGTAGATGTTTTTACAACTTGAAGAAGCCTCGAAAAAAAGGGGAGCCTGCAGACAATCGGACCGCCAAGGGGAGCAACCTCATTTTCGACATGCTTACAACTCAAATCCCTAAAAACATTACAACGGATGCGAAAGTATACGGAAACCACCCATACTGTCAAGATTTTGGGTACTCCGTCATTTTGAATTTCGCTTTTTGTAAGGGCCACGAGGTCCCGGCTTGGGAGTGTTGGCATCAATCAAATCCACGATCCATTCCACGTCTCGCAACGTGTCCGTAATTCCAGCCGCCATGGCCGGTGAGGTCTGTAAGGACTTGTGAATCCGGCAAAAGTTGTAATAGACGAAGTACACAGCCAGCATGGCAATGTGCTTCTCGATTCGTTTTGAAAAAGCATTCGTCAATCTGGTGAATCTTCGCATTGCCATTCGCATAGTTAAATTATGTCGCTCAACATGGGACGTACTGGCTTGAGACATATCTGGGTTGCCCATGATTCGCTTCCGTTTGGTTCCGATGCACTCCCCACAAGAGTAACGCCTTTCGGGGTCCGTATTTCCTTCAGAAGTCCCGTACATTTTTACCAATTGAGCGTAATCAACATCCCCGGCAAAGACGGCTTCTACTGCTTCGGCATAGACCCGATGCCCATCTGAAGTCAATTGAATATGATTTACCAACCGTTCCTTCAAATTGTCCAAGAAGGCCATAGCTGCCCAAGTTGAACGATCACCAACATCATAGGCCAAGATCATCTTGCTATCGCTATCCAGGGCCGTCCAAGTCCATACGTCCCCGGCAAAGCTCGGGGCATTCTTGGCCCGTGCTACGTTCTTGGCCTTGGCGTAACAGAATGACCAAATCTCATCTACTTGAACTTTGCGGGCTTGGACGTTTTGAACTGTCTCATCGTGGTACTTGGCGCAGGCATTACCAGCATCCGTAAGAAGCTTGGCAATGGTATTGAATGAAACTCCAGTGATTCTGGCAGCCGAACTCATGGAAGAGCCTTCAACCAGAAGGCTCAAGATCATGATTCGCTTGTGTTTAGATAGCTTGTTCATGTAAGGAATGATATCGAATCATTCCTTATTTGTCAAGCATTTATTGCAGTTTGCTTAAGGAGGTTTTCTATTTGGCGGGGAATGTGTGAAGAAGGATTTAATGAGGAACTAAGTTATCCAAGATTGAGAAGACCGTATCACCCTAGATGAAGCCCGATATTAAGATCTCTGGGGTCAATCTCAAGTCTTCTACAAATACGTCGAATTTGGGAAGGCCAAAGAAGATCATCGTCTTCGAGATCATTGAGCGCATATTGAAGCACCTTCCCGTTAAGAGATCTCTCCAAGTACTTCGTTGTGAACTTAGTGCCATCGTCTAGATCAACAGCAACGCAGTTGTCGAGAGTCCGATATTGACACTGGAATTTAGATTCCAAGAGAGCCCGAAAAGCCCAAAAAGGGATAGGGATCCAGCCGAACGGATAAGCCATGTCATGCAACACGCAATTCGTGCTTCAGGTTGAGTTGATTGGCCATAAAAGCTGGCATGGCCTCGGGCATTGCAACGCTGTCTTCTCTGATTAGAGCTGTCTTTGTGAGTTGTTTTGAAGATGCGTACTTTTGGGCCACATCTTTAGGCGAAGGACCAATGCCCTCTAAAGGTTCTCTGCCATGTGCCACATCGACCATGATCTGACCGACAAAGTTACGGAGAAATCCCTCAATGGCCTTTTCCATGGTTTTACCTTGTGCGCCGATATCAAACTCGACACATTCGGCAACCCAGCCCGTTTCAACTACGCCATTGAACAATGCGAACTCATGGGTCAGAAGAACGCTCAGGCGATATTTCTTTGATTCTTTTCTCATGGGAGACCTCCTCGAACATCTTGTGCTCTTATCTGCTGGACCCGCAATACTTGGGATTCAGCCGTCTGATTTCATCCCTAGACAAAAATACGGCGAGAGATTGGTTTCTCTCCCCGTCAGGAATGCGTGTGCCTAAAGTGTGACAGATCAATGATTTTCCAGAAAAACCACTGGCCAAGTGTCACCAATTTCCACAAGACGGTGAAAGCATAAACTGGAACTGTTCTTGTGTAAACCCCTTCTTCGATTTTACCAGAAGGCGCTCTAGTGTGGTAGAGTCGCTGTCGTTGAATATGTCCGAAGGCGACTAGGGGGAGAGATGTTTACTGGACATTATTTGTTACTACTTAGTCCACTTGCAATCCTTGTCGCAGGTTGGTTCGCTTGGCGTGAGCAGAGCCGCATTGCTGCACGCACCGCAACATTTAAGTTTGTTGCAGAAATAGAAGTTCACAATTCAGAGTGGCAAAAAGCGGTCTCAGAGTTCTACAAGAGTTTGAATTCCGCAGAAAAGGAAAACTCCTCAACATATTTCCGCAACAAAGTACTTAACCACTGTGAACTTATTGCAATAGCTATAAAAAATAAGTCAATGGATGAAGAACTTTACAAGCAATGGAACGCTAATTCTTACGTCCATCATTGGAAGTCTGCAGCCTCTTATGTTCATGCAAGGAGGCAAGAAATGCATCAGCCAAATCTCTACCGTGAATTTGAGTTGCTTGCTACTCGCTGGGACCGTCCAGAAATTACTACCACCTAATTTTCTGCTTTTCCCAACATTCCTATAACACCCCATACAAAGGGCCGGTAAGTTCTTTGTTACTGACACTCAAATAACCGCTCTCCTCGCCGCCATTTTTCGGGCACGACAAACTTACCGCTCCAAATCCCTCGCTTGGCGTTTTTCGCCTCTTCCTCTTGGGGGATGTATTGTTTGGAGTATTTTCGATAGGCAACCGCATGACCTTTCTGGACTGTACCGCCCCTGATTTATTGGACAGATAAAACGCACCAAACTCAAGCCGCCGGTTGCAATGCAAGGCGTTGTCTTGCCCGGACCGGAGGCTCAAATCCGCGGGAATCGATTGAACATAGGAAACTGACCCAGTTAAGTCGTGCTTGTCATTGCAGCCATAAAAATGAAAAACCCAAAAATGGCTAACCCCACTCCGAACCAAGTAGCTTTGACCTGCCGATGCTTCATTACCTCGATGTAACGGCTTTCGTAAAGCCTGATTGCCGCTTGATCTTCCTGTCCGGCAATAGCCGCTGCAGAGATTTTGGGAATGCGAAGGTACACAATCAAAAGGGCAATCAAGGGAAAGAAGAATCCCAGGAACCCCCATCCCACAACAGATTTCATTTGGGCATCGCGTTCAGCCACACCAATGGTTTCAGTTTTGTTTGTCATCCCTTCCCCTTTCTTGTGAGCAATGCTCCTACACCAAAACCAAGAACCGGCAAAGGAAGCCGGGTCTTGCTCACACAGAAAGGATTGTGTTTCGCTTATTTCCCAGGCATGGGAGCTACCCATACCAGTTACGGCAGGTGTTGTATTCGGCGAAGACCCGACACAAGGGGCCTTTCCGTGTGAGCGAGAAAAGTATGGGCTTCAGACTAGGGGGAGTGTCAAGCGAAAAGGTAGGCTGTCAACAAATTACTACACTGAAGCCCATCGAGCCTGGGCAGCTTGGCGAGCGATTTCAGATCGGCGGTTAGGATCCAGCTTCTTTGCCCGGGATGGACCCCCGACTTTACCACCGTTTCTTTTGTTGGAAGGAAGGAGTTCGGCAACTTCTCCAATGGCAATAGTGGCAACTTTCACAGCGCATTGAGCGGTATCTGCAGGACGTCTTTCGCCGTTAGGTCCACGTGGCACTTGCATTCTCCAATTATTAAAAACACATTGAAAGGGTGGCGGCGTGGCGGAATTGGAAGACGCACAGGATTGGGAGTCCTGGGGTTTTAATGAAGCCGTGCGGGTTCGAATCCCGTCGCCGCTACCATTTCAATTTGATAATCAACCTACAGCATAGCTGCTATGCTGTCAACAGGTTTTGGCGGGTATTCGGTCGTCGTCAGTGGAGAGTTTCAAAGTGACGGACTACCAGATTTTGATCGAGACTGCTTCAACTCGAAGCCTTTCGCAAATACGTACGCCACCAGCGCCACCACAAAGACCACCAGGAGCATCCAGGCAATGCCCTGGAGCGTCTCGATGATGGTCCGATAGACCTCCAGCGTCCAACGCTCCGAGGTCAGCACCAGAATCTCCTCGTCCTTCCGGGACGCCGAGATGTACCGTTCCAACTGGTGGATGCGAACGCCTGACGAGATTCCGACAACGTAGGCCGCGAACTTGATGTAGCGGTGCCACGCCCCGCCCAGGTCCTCGGCTACGATCCGATCGAGTATTGAAGCTATGGGCCGGTCAAAAAGTCGCACCACGCCATAGGATACCGCCAAGGCAATCAGGAAAGTGATGATCAGAAGTGTGAAGAACATGGATGCCTGCAGCCTTTCAATCAGGGTTTCCGAGTTGATATATGACGATGGTTCCCGTGTCAACGACAAACCCGGCTTTCTCGACATCCTACAGTACCGACAGCTTGGAGATCAGCGAGAATAGCGGCAGGTACATGGAGATGACAATCCCGCCGACCAGCAGTCCCAACAGCAGGATGAGCAGAGGCTCCAGGGCGGTCAACAGATCGGATACGGCGGCGTCGACTTCATCTTCATAGAACTCGGCCAGCTTGGTCAACATGGCGTCCAGGGCGCCCGTCTGCTCCCCCACACTCACCATCTGAGTGACGATGGGAGGGAATATCCGGGAATTCCGAAGAGTCTCGGCCATGGCCTTCCCCTCCTGGACGGCGCCACGAGTCTCGAGGACGGCTTCCTCCACCACCGCGTTGCCTGCCGTTCCGGCAGTGATGGCCAGAGATTCCAGGATCGGCACTCCGCCGGAAAGCAGCGTGGCCAGGGTTCGGGAGAACCTGGAGATGGCGATCTTGCGCATCACGCCTCCCAGGACGGGAATCCTCAGCAGGACCCGGTCCATGGCATGGCGGCCGCCCGGGGTCGCGTAGTAACGCCGGAAGGTGTAAGCAAGCCCGATGGCGCCGAGCATGAGGAGAGGAATGGTATGGCCGACCAGTTGGCTGGTGGCTATAACCACCCGGGTCGGCAAAGGCAGCTCGGCCTGGAGGCTGACGAAGAGAGTGGTGAACATTGGCACCACCTTCCACAAGACCAGAAGCACGATGGCCATGGCGACCGCCAGAACCACGGCCGGATAGACCATGGCGGACACCACCGCGCGCTTCAACTTGACCGCTTTCTCAATGTAGGTGGACAACCTCCGGAGAATGGCGTCCAGGATGCCTCCGGCCTCTCCTGCGGCCACCATGCTGCTGTAGAGGGGATCGAAGACCCTGGGGTGTTGTTCCAGGGCCGACGCCAGCGAAGTCCCATTTTCTACGTCCTCCCTCACCGCCTGCAACACGCTTTGGAAGGCGCTGTTTTCCTGCTGCTCTCCCAAGGAATCCAGGCACTGCACCAGAGGCAATCCGGCGTCGATCATGACCGAGAATTGCCGGGTGAAGACCGCGAGCTCCTTCGGTTTGACACGGCCCCGGCTTCCGGAAAAGAAGCGGCGGCCGGTCTCTTCCTTGATCATCACCGGCCTGACCTGCTCTCTTCGCAGCATATTGGCCAACGCCTGCCTGGACGCTGCCCGGCGCCGGCCGCGTACTTCGGTTCCGGTCCGGGATCTTCCGCGATAGAGGTATACCGGCATTGACCCTTCCAGAGGGCCCGGGCGCTTTCGTCCAGGCCGATCAGGTGCCATGGGGGCCGGGCCGGGACCGTCGGGCGGTTGGGCGGGCGGCTCGGGTCTGCTTGTCCACCAGCGTTCCTGCCGTCCTATCCGAACCGATTGCAGCCGCCCTTCCCCGATTGAGTATCCGGCGCAACTCGTCCGGATTGATCGAGTATTCCAGGGCCGTATCC
>JAPVWS010000340.1 GCA_027493295.1 Candidatus Versatilivorator vitaminiformans
AACCCACCGCTGCAGCAGAGCCGCCCCCTGCAAACGAGCCCGAGTCCCCTCCCCTCAAGGGTAGAAGGGGCAGAAGGCGTTCCAGGCAAGCTGCCGCCGAAAGCGCTGAGGCAGATGCCCCTGCAGCATCCCCGGAAGCAGCGCAGGCCCCGGACACTGAAGCGGAGGTTCAGGCCGACGGCGAGGCCCGGATCGCGGAAGTAGAGGAACCGACCGCCCAAGTGGAAGAGCCGACTGCCGAAGTGGAGGCGGCGACTGCCGAATCCGCGACCGTCGAAGTGGAGGAGAAAACCGCCGAATCCGAACCAGCCGCCGGCGACTCCGAACCGACAACGGAAGCCGCTTCCGAGGCAGCCGCGGATTCAGTGTCACTGTCGGAAGAGCCAGAAGCAGCCACCGAGGAGACACCTCCCAGTCCGGCTCAGGCAGAGTCGGGGGCCGAGGAACCGGGCGAGGAAGCTGAAGCTGCCCGGGAAACGGACGCGCAGGCGCCACTGGAATCGGACGCCGCCGAGGAGACCGAGTCCGCTGGAGAACCGGCTCCCGAGGTCGCCGAGCCGGCCGCGGAGGCTGTCGCCAATGAATCCGGCGCCGCTGCCGCCGCAACCGACGATGACGCCGGGGAACAGGTGGAGGCAGCCGAAGCCTCGACCGCGGTGGACAGTCCCGAGGTGCCGGGCGACGTCTCGACCGAGACGGACCAGGCCCAGGAACCGGTTCCCGCCGAGGTCGCCGAAAGCCCGGATTCTGCAGACGACGGGCCGTCCGCAAGCGCCGCCGAAGACCCATCCGACCCGAATCAGCCCGAGGATCCGAGTTCCACAGGAGAGGCCGCCGAACCCGAAAGCGAAACGGTCGGGGCAGCCAAAACACCCTCCGGCCCCACTTCCAGGCCTCGAGCCTCCAACGCCCAGTATCGCAGCCGTCCCAGCACGCCACGGTTCTTTCGCCGGTCACCCGACCGGCGCCGCTCCCAGTATCGCGGCGAGGATCGCCAGCGTCGGGAGGCGGCCTCCCCGGCACCCATGATCGCCGACCTGCTCAAGGAAGGCCAGGAGATCCTGGTCCAGATCGCCAAGGAGCCACTAGGGACCAAGGGAGCTCGCATTACGTCCCACATTGCCATTCCGGGTCGATACCTGGTCTACATGCCCACGGTCAACCACATCGGAGTCTCCCGCAAGATCAGCTCCGGCGACGAGCGCCAGCGACTCAGGAGGATCATCCAGGACAACCGGGGGGATCTGCCGGGCGGATTCATCGTTCGTACGGCCGGGGAGTACAAGGGAGAGGATGAATTCAAGGCCGACATCGGCTTTCTTCGCGCCCTCTGGACGGAGGTCAAGACCCAGTCCGACAAGAAGTCCGCCCCCGCCATCATCCACCGGGAATTGAACCTGGTGCAGCGGATTCTCAGGGACCAGTTCAACCGCGAATTCTCCGCGATCCGAGTGGACAACGAGTTGGCCTACGCCTCCATCGTGGAGTTGATCCACCGATTCCAGCCCGGCCTGGTCAAGAAGGTCAAGCTCTACACCCGGGAGACACCCATCTTCGAGGAGTTCGGGGTCCAGGCGGAACTGGACAAGGCCCTGCGCTCCAAGGTCTGGCTGAAATCGGGAGGCTATATCGTCATCGACCAGGCCGAGGCCCTGGTGGCCATCGACGTGAACACCGGAAAGTACGTGGGCAAGTCGAACAAGCTGGAAGACACCATTGCCAAGACCAATATGGAGGCAGCCAAGGAGATTGCCCGTCAACTGCGGCTGCGCGACCTGGGCGGCATTATCGTCTGCGACTTCATCGACATGGAGGACCGCAAGAACCGGCTCAAGGTAACCCAGACGCTGGAGCAGGCTTTGAGGCGCGACAAATCGCCTTCGAAGGTGCTTCAATTCAATGACTTCGGCCTGGTGGCCATTACCCGCAAGCGGGTGAAACAATCGCTGCTGAAAGTGTTGTGCGAGCCCTGTTCCCAATGCTGCGGGTCGGGAATGGTGAAATCTCCCCAAACCGTCTGTTACGAGATTCTAGGGGAAGCGCGGAAGATGGCCAGCGCCATCGAAGATCCGGAGATCACGGTCCGCGTGCACCCCAGGGTAGCCAAGGCCCTCAAGACCACCGAGGCCTCGGTCGTCGACGAGCTGGAGTCGAGCCTGAAGAAAGACCTGGTGATCAAGAGCGACCCCCTCTTCCCCCAGGAACGCTTCGACATCTTTTGAGCGATCGCTCCGTTTGGCTCGGCGGCCACACTTGAACCGCAAGCCAGCCCCCGGGTGACAACTAATTGAAACAACCCATCCCCCGGCAGTAACGTGGGCTACGGGAGAGCTGCGAAGCTGCGGTTAACGTAGCTAACCAAGGAAACGCTTCCTACAGGCCATCCTTATAGAGCAGCACAGCTGCGGCCTCGTGTAGCCCCGGGCGGCAGCCCGGGGTCGTATCGGCTCTGCGCCGACCTAGCCGCGAATGCGGCGTCATTGAAAGTTCCAGAGTCGTTCATCGCCGTCCAGCGATGTCCATAACTATCTTTATTGTCAGTATGTTATCTGTGTCTTCCAGTGACTCCACCCGCTCACATCATCCCTTGCAATCCACTGCCATCCCCCATATAATGTGGGAATGGATGCAGTAATCAACTCCACCCGGCTGCTACC
>JAPVWS010000341.1 GCA_027493295.1 Candidatus Versatilivorator vitaminiformans
ATCCCTGACGGTGAGGTCCCCTCACAACCTCCTCCCCCACCGCTTCCAGGCTGTGGAACTAACAGCATGGTATCGAGCCGGGATCGGATGAGTCAAGGCCCCGGATCGGGACAAGTGACTGATTATTCGGACACTTATGGATGACATCGGTTGCCGGTGGACCGTATGGGGCGGCTATGTATACACGCCCGGCCCTGGCGGCAAAGTAGTCGCCCGGAATGAAGACGGACCATCCCCCGTTACAGGGTCCATCACGTTCCCAAGATATCTGATAAAGTATTGTAAGTAGATTTAATAGAGTCACTTATGGTATATTAGCGTCTATTGATGTTCGGGGTATTCCTGGACTGAAAGGGTGATCTACAGGGTGATTCCCCAGGGGGTGATCCAGTGACGCGATACCGCAAGAAACTCTCCGCCGCCTTCGTCCGTACCGTCGAGCAGCCTGGACTCTACTGGGACGAGCATGGCTTGATCCTACGGGTCAAGCCGTCCGGATACAAGCAATGGATTCAACGGCTCTTCATCCACGGCAAGCGCCGCGAGCTGGGTCTCGGCTCGATCCGGCTCGTGACCCTCGCACAGGCCCGCGAGAGGGCCGTCGCCAACCGCCGTCTGGCCCGCTCGGGTGGCAATCCCCCGGCCTCCCGGCGCCACTCCGTCCCGACCTTCCAGCAGGCTGCCGGCAAGGTGTTCGCCATGTACCGGCCCAACTGGAGAAGCGCCCATCACGCCGCCCAGTGGAAAGCAAGCCTGCGCGCCTACGTCTACCCGAAGATGGGCCGGATGCGGGTGGATGGAATCACCACAGCCGATGTCATGGCCGTCCTGTCACCGATCTGGAACAGCAAGCCGCAGACGGCCCGGAGGGTGCGGCAACGGATCAGCGCTGTGATGAAGTGGACGATTGCCCAAGGCTATCGGCTGGACAATCCGGCCGGAGAGGCGCTCGGGGCCGCGCTGCCGAAACAGGGCAGCATCCCACGGCACTTCAAGGCACTGCCCTACGGGGAGGTGGCCGGCGCGGTCTGGACGGTGCAGCAATCCGAGGCAGCCGTGGCCGTCAAGCTCGGATTCGAGTTTCTGGTCTTGACGGCGTGCCGGTCGGGGGAGATGCGCGGGGCGCGGTGGGCGGAAATCGACCTGGAGGCGGCAACGTGGACGGTTCCGCCGGAACGGATGAAGCACAGGAGAGAGCATCGCGTGCCGTTGTCCACCAGAGCGCTGGAGATCCTGGCTGAGACGGGACGGATCGAGAGCTCTTCCGATCTGGTGTTTCCGTCGCCAGCCGGTGGCCTCCTGCCGGACCGCGAACTCAGCAGCTTGCTGCGGGAATTGGGAATAGGGGCAGTGCCGCATGGGTTCCGGTCGTCGTTCCGGGACTGGGCAGCCGAGGAGACCGATGCGCCGCATGCGGTGATGGAGGCGGCGTTGTCGCACGTGATTCGCAACCAGGTGGAAGCGGCCTATGCCCGCTCGGACCTGTTCGAGCGCCGGCGCGTCTTGATGCAACAGTGGTCGGAGTTCCTGGCCGCGAGCCGGAATCCGGTCGCTACCTGAGTTGGCCCCTCTCGTGCGCAGCCCCCCTGTGGTCAGTGTTCCGACCTGGGATTCGTCAACGCTGTGACGGCCTTCCCGCCAGGGATCACTGTGGTGAGAGCGACCCCCAAAAACGGGGGGGGGGAATGGTGGCCTTTAGGGTGGCCCATTTACCCCTTCCCCGTGGCGCACCAGCGCCAAAAAACATGGGGTCGCTCTCACCACTTCCTCCCCCTCCAGGTGCGGCGCCACAACGCGCCGTGCGAGGGGGGACACGCGAGGCGCAGCCTCGTTTCGCCTCGTCGCAGCCGACGCGGGGAATCCGCGCCAACCCTCGTCCAATGCGGGTTTCCGGGCACAGCCTGGACCACAACGGGGAGAGCTTCGCCCTCTGAGAGAGAAGCGTTGTGGTGGTCAAAAGCGTGCGCCACCTGGTGCGCCACCTCGGTGCGCCACCCCCTTTTTGTAAATGGCCCACCTCTACGACGCCACGTCCTTGACCCCCGGAGGCGGAAATCGTCGATCATTTCGCGGCCGTTCGAGGCCGGGTTTTCCTGCTCCCATTGGACGACCTTCTCCATGACGACATCGAGGCCGCTATGGTGTTCGACGGTGTCCCAATCGTAAGAGTCTCCTTTAGAATCCCCACGATCTGTTCTTCATTGAATCGCTTCTGCTTCATGGTGAGTCGTATTGGCTCCTATTGAGTGTCCATTCACTCGTTACCGCGAACGCAGGCGAGGACGGTGCACCTGTTTTCGCGGCGTCAGCCGCGCGGGTGCGATGGACGCTCGCCTCAGATGGGTAGCGGCGCGATACAATTAACACCGGAGTCGAGAGGCTGGAATGACAAAACCCTCACTTGGTGTTATAGAATACGAACAGTGACGGGCGTTCGCGGGGTCATAATTGCAGACGTTCAAAACCAAGGCCTTCGCCCGATTCGCCACTCGGGAGGGAATCGGCGATTCCGCATTGTGCGAGGCTGTCCTGCGCGCACGGAGGGGTTTGGTCGATGCCGATCTCGGCGGTGGCGTCATCAAGCAGCGCATTGCCCGCAAGGGCCGCGGCCGGTCCGGCGGGTTTCGCACCATCGTGCTGTTTCGGCGGGGCGAGCTGGCGTTCTTCGTGTACGGATTTGCGAAGAGCGGCCGAGAGAATTTGCGCCGGGACGAGCTGGAGACGTTCCGGCTGCTGGCCGACGAGTATCTGACGCTGGACCGGACAGGCCTCTCGGCGGCGCAGGCAGTTGGAGTGATAGTCGAGGTGAAATGCGATGACCAAGCAATACAAGAGTGAAGCGCTGGCGGCAGCGCATGAGGCGGCGCTCGGACTCGCCGAGGCCGGTTTGATGTCGAAGCGGACTATGCGGGCGTTCGACGAGATGTGCCTCACGCCGGTCGAGGAGATGGCCCCGGAGGATATCCGCGCGCTTCGGCTTCGCGAGAACGCGAGTCAGGCGGTGTTCGCGCGCCATCTCAACGTAACGACCGGGCTGGTGAGCCAGTGGGAGCGCGGCGAGAAGCGGCCGCGCGGCGCATCATTGAAGCTCCTGACGCTGGTTGCGAAGAACGGCCTGGGCGCAGTGGCGTGACAGCGTCCATCATCACTCCCTCCCGCCGCCACGTACCGGAACGTCGCAGAGTGTGGGTCCAGCCTGTTGTCCCCTCCATTACGGTCGACTAGATGAGCCTCGACCTCGCGGGAGAGCCGAGTGCGCGTGTCATCCTTGAGCGGATCTGCGAGGAGGGCCGCGACGACCGCCAACGGAAACACTTAAAACGCAGGAGAATTATTTAGCAATGTGCCGAATTTTGGGGTGAGCATCCAATTCCTCACTCTGGGGGTGGACCTAAGTTTGGGGGGAGGTCAACTACGAACCCGGCGGTTCCACCCAGAGACTCACAATTGCCCGTAATAGGAAGGTCGACTTGTGCGACTACGTGAATCATCTCAGGTTTGTTCACAACGCCCAGACAATCGTGAGTTCCACGGTTTTGTACCTCGTTATATCTTCTTGGTCGCTGGCCCCGGAACTGATCAGTGACTTGAAGCAGTTTCTTGGATTGTCGCAGAAAACCAGAGCAGCGGCAGAAGTGCCGGAACTCCTTGGGGATTTGATTCCGCAGGTGCGAATGTCTCACATGGAGTTCAGTGCGAAGCTCTCAAGCAAAATCCGCCATGTTGTACGGACAACGACGCCGTTCAGGAGTCGGCCACTAACGTCACCCCCTGAAGAATCTGCACCTATCGGCATTCAGTGGAACGACCTTAAGGATCAGGAATGGATGGTCGAGACCCTCGGCAAGCCAGAAGACAGTTTGTCAGAAATACAAGTGTGGCTTGACAAGTGGAAACGCTGCTTGCCAAGTCTGGAACGAGAATTAAGAGATCGGCGACGATTGGTACGCCGGCGCGGTCGACGACCCTCATCCTTTCATGTGAGAAGGCTGACCGCACCGCAGGTTCGCGTGTCTGTTGCCGACTGGCCGGCAGGCGCGAATTCCGTTCAAGCAGTCACAGAAATTAAGGTCTACGTCCCGGACAGGTGGAGTTCTATACACGCATGCCGAGGATTTGTACCTAAAGACGCAGGCCCGGAAAATTTCACCCATGATTATGAGTGGAGACTCACACGTGTGAGAAGGACGTTCGGTCCCCATCGCTTTGACATCCAGGCGAGAAATTTCTCATTGCCAGCGGAAACGTTCGATAGCTTCCCTACCCTCCGGCAAGAACTCAACTCGATTGCCGACCTATCACCAGCTGACGCACTTGCCTGGGCAGAGGAAAAGAAAGTCGCTGGCATCCGTGGGCGCACGCCACGGTTCTTCGGGGCAACGATAAGAGGAGAACACCTCGGTTACGTCGGGCCCCTGCTTATAGTAGCCCTTCATTTGTACCTGCTAATGATGCTACACAGTGTATCAGGCCACTCGACGAGGGAAGGAACGACAGCGCACACGCAACTACCTTGGGCTGCCACAATAAAGAAACCTCTCCCAAAACTATTCTCGATTGTAACCCTGACTGTGCTGCCTACCGTTGCGACCGCTCTCTCGATGTATCGTCTAACGACAGTCAACTTGCTCGTTATCGTTATTGTGGCGCTCGCCCTGTCGGCCTTCGGTATTGGTATTTTCGTACTTGCGCCAAAATTAGGGCAATACGCGAATGCGACTGCTGACAACAGCGCACAGTCTTGACGAAAAGCCGGACCTATTCACTCTGTGCGTTGAAACCGAACCGACAAGCACCGCTTTTGGACCGAATGTTGGCGCCGTTCCTGCACAGGGAGGCGATCTCCGGCCTCTGAGTGTGGAAAGGCCTTAATGAAACCGATCCCGACTCGATACGATTTCTGTTGCTTCCACAGCCTTGGAGGGGAGGAGGAGGTAGTGAGGGGACCTCACCGTTGGGGATCGGGACCTGCATGCGGTCGCGTTCTCCGGAAGAGGAGGGAGTGGGTCCAGGCGCCCTTTCTGTTGCGGGGCGGGGACAGCGGGGCCGGTCCGCAACGCGTAGCACCGGGGAGCC
>JAPVWS010000342.1 GCA_027493295.1 Candidatus Versatilivorator vitaminiformans
TCATCGGCTCACCCGAACCGTTTCGCGTCCGCCGAGGCGTAGCGCGCCATGGCGCGGTCGAGCCCGGCCGTCGCCTCGAGTGTCTCGACCGCTTCAGGCAGCCGCTTCCCCGGAATGACGCATGTCATCTCCTCCGAGCGCATGCCGGTGCGCGAGCGGCTGAGGGCGCAGCCGACGCTGGCCGCCACCACATTCCGATCCTTGGCCATGGCCACGATGTGGCACTGCGGCTTTCCTTCTACAGGCATCTCCGGGAAGGCGTTCTTCAGCGTCATCAGCCCGAGGCCGTCGATGCGCAGCAGCACGACGTCCGGGGCCGTGCGGCGCTCGGAAAGCGGTCCGTACACCACCGACTCCGGCCGCTCGGCGACGTGCGGCAGGTTCGCCACCGCAGCCTGGTCGACCCAGCCGGCCTCGAGGACTGCTCCAACATCGTCCTTCGTGGCCGCTTCCTCCAGCGTGATGAAGCCGTGTGTGAAGCTGCCGACGCTGCAGTTGGCGTGGTCCGCGGCGACGGTGGCGAAGGTGTCGGTAGCGCCCTGGATCCAGAACACGCAGCCTGCCGGGACTTGCCCGGTGCGGCCGTGCTCGTTCGGTGGCGGGTAGCGCGCCTCAACGCGAGCCGCGGGCGGCGGGCGGCCGGGGCCGTGGAACGAGATCGCCAACGGCGGTGCGAACGGCTTGAGCGCAGCGACGAGGCGGTCGTTGAGAGCTCTCCAGTCTCGCGTGTCTTCGCTCCGTGTCTTCATTCATGTCTCCTTACGGTTCAGTAAATGGTAAGTCGTGCGGGGGGCATCCTTTTGTCATCGGAACTAGAAGAAACGCAGCATGTAGCTGAATCGGACGCCGCGCCCCATCTCAGGAGCCAGATCCTTGATGAACGACGAATGGTTCCGGTAAAGCCGGTCCCCGGCGTTGAAGACGTCGGCCGAAAACTGGTGAATCGCTGCCGGTGTCGGAATCGTGTACGACGCCCGCAGGTTGACCACGGCGTATCCGGCCGTCGGCGTCTCGAGGTCGAAGGTTTGGCTCTGTCGGTTCGCCAGCACGAGTTCGGGCCTCAAGCTGAGACCCTTGTTTCGGTATTCCAGACCGACTCGTCCCCGCAAGGGAGGTATGCGCGGCATCGGAGTGCCAGTCTGAGTATCCTGTGCGTCCACCAAGTCCAGGCCGAGATTGAGCCGGAAGTCCGGACGGAATCCGATGCCAAGCCTCGCCTCCGCTCCTGTGAACCGGCTGTCTCGCTGGACGAAGTTGACGACGGGCAGGCCGCTCTCTTCCTCGCCGGTTGCGAAGGGGAAGACGAAGTTGCTGAAGTCGTAGTAGAAGAGATTGACTTCGCCGTCGATGCGTCCCGCTTGTTGACGCAGGGACAGATCGAGTCCGTTGCCGCGCTCGGCCTTCAGACCGGGATCTCCCACCTCGAAGATCAACGTGCCCACGTGCGGGCCCAAGTTGTAGAGTTCCTCGAGTGCCGGGACTCGGTACGAGTGGGAAACGTTGGCGACGAAGGCCCCACCCGGCCACAAGTCCGCGTGCATGCCGGCTGCCGCCGAGGC
Organism: Candidatus Versatilivorator vitaminiformans; assembly: GCA_027493295.1. Classification (GTDB taxonomy): domain Bacteria; phylum Acidobacteriota; class Terriglobia; order Versatilivoradales; family Versatilivoraceae; genus Versatilivorator; species Versatilivorator vitaminiformans. The sequence goes on from JAPVWS010000342.1 coordinate 1,560, forward strand.
GCCGGTGAAGCGGCGTCGAACCGCGTCGGGAATTTCCTCCTCGTGATGTTCTCCCTCGTGGTGTTCTTCCTCGTGATGTTCTTCCTCGTGTCCATGCCCTTCATGCGCGTCTTCAGCCTGGTCCGCATGACCGTGCGCTCGCTCGGCGAACGCGGGATTGTAGCGAGAGGTCTCCAAGCGGCCGCCGAACTGAAACTTGACACGTTCGAAATTCAGTTCTTCCAGGGCAAACAGTGCGAACGACTGCTGATCGACAGGTGGCGCGAGCGCTTCCTCGCCCGCCGCCGAGTAGTCACGCTCCAGGCCCGAGAATCCGAAACGACCCGACAGCGGCCCCCGACGGTTCTGTTCGAAGACGCCCCGATAGACGAATTGATCGTTGTCGAAACGGGTTCCGATACGGCGTAGGCTGCCTTCGAATTCGATCTCTTCGTGCTCGTAGGTCGCGTAGCTCAACTTCATCACGAAGCCGTCAAGCACCGATCCGAGGTCTCGTAGCCCCCAGTTGACCTGAAAGGCCTGTTGGCGCATCTCGAGATCGATGCGGAGTTCCTCGTCCTCGTGTTCGCCTTCCTCTTCATGGTGGTCGTGGTCATCTTCGCCTTCCTCATCGTGTTCATGAAGGTCGTGGTCCTCTTCATGGTGGTCGTGATGATGATGGCCGTGAAAATCCCCGGCGAAAGGATTCCCATAGGCCCCGTAGTTGGTGCGAACGCCGAAGCTGACGAAAGCGCGGTCGCCAAACCATCCAAAGCCGCCATAGCCGTTCGCCGAGCGGGTCCGCGAGTTTTCGATCTTTCCCGAGGGTGTGGCATAGTCACCGGTCCGGAGGCCGTTCACACCGCCCCAGAATCGCCACCGGCCCTGAGCGTAGTCCAGTCCGGCAGCTCCTCCTCCCAATGCGTTGGCCGTGCCCCCCGAGCCCTGGAGGTAGCCCTGCAGACCGTCCGGATGCGAGCTGAAGCCCGTGTGGCTGCTGATGGCGTTGACGACGCCGCCCATGGCATTGCTGCCGTAGAGAAGCGTCGCGGGACCCTTGACCACTTCGACTCTTTCGTATGCGAGCGGATTGAATGTCTCGGCATGGTCGCCGGAGTTCGAAGAGATGGAGCCAGTGGGCAGATCGTCGGTCATGATCAACACCCGATCACCGTCGAACCCGCGGATCAGAGGTCGTGACGAGCCGGGCCCGAATCCGCGCCAGGCGATTCCCGTGCCCGGCTGATTGCCAATCGCTTCGCCAAGGCCGGCGGCGATGCTCTCCGCGCGAGCCAGATCGAGCAAGGACAGCGAATGGGTGGACTGGAAGGCTTCGAAGGTGGACTCGGGTTTCCCCTTTGCGCTGACCGTGATCTCCGTTCTCTGGATTGAGAACGAGAGCAGCAGCCGCGGCCGCACCGTTTCTCCAGGTGTGGCCAGGACAACTTCGGAATCGCCTCGCAACGCGCTATCGAGATGGGCGTTCAGATGGTAGCGGCCAGGCCGCACACCCTCGAACTGGAACTCACCCTGTCGGTCCGTGATCGTCAACGCCCCGGTCTCCAGGAGAATGACGGTTGCCCCCGCGACAGGCTCTCCGGTCTCTCGGAGCAGAACCTGGCCTTCGATGGAGGCCGGCTCTCCGCCTTCGACCGCGCACACACTCAACAGCGCCGCAACCACGGCGCACACCACTCTTTTCATGGGAATCCCCCTTCACTCGCTCACAATGCTGTTGGCGGCGCACGCAATCGCGCGGCCTCCGGATAAGGAACGTGGACGAAACTCAGAGGGGAGGTGCGCGCGCCTGGCTGGGCCGCAAGGCTCTGACCAGGGGAACGCGGCGGGGCGGGATATCTTTGGAGCGGAAGGTTGGATTCGGCGAGAACAACCGAAGGGCGCTGCAAGCGATCAGCGTCAAACGACTCAGGTGGCAAAGCTCGCAGCAAGCCTCGTCGGATTCCTCCGTTTCGAAAGCGCAGTGGATCCGGGCATAGGTGATCTGCCACAGCCCCAGCGCCAGCAGTAGTACCAGCAGCAGCAGTAGAGGTCGACGCATCACGCTAATGGTTTCTCGGCTTCACAACGCGCGCACTGCCGGCAGAGACGGAGGTTGACGAGGTGCGCAGTGGCGAGCAATGCAGCCCCCGACGCGACAGTCCACGACTCCCATCGCTCCCCGACGGGCCCGAGCTTGGCTAGAGCCAGCAGGCCCACCCCGACGGCAAACATGGCGAGGCAGCCTTTGCGCCGATGTCGTCGCCAGTAGCTGGGCCCGAGACTCAAGGCCCCTGTCAGGACTGCGGCGGCGAGCAGCAGCACCTCGGTGGACTCGTCAAGGAGCCAGCTGATGGGCAGGCTGGCCGCAACCCCGATCAGCAGCGGAGTGAAGATGCAGTGCAATCCGCAGGAGAGAGACAAGGCCACGCCGGCGCGATCGATTGTCGCGCCAATCCCATCTCTCCGCTCCATCAACTGCACCTCCCCTGGCTGCATTACCCCTCCAAGATGCAGGCTGATCCTGGGAAACCGATCTACTTTCTTACAAACGGTCCAAAGCAGCCGGAAAGCGGGATTCACGAAGGAACGGGCGACGCGATGCAGGAACGCAAGCCGGCCAGCAACGCCCCGCGGTCGAGGTTGCGTCCGATGAAGACGAGCCGGCTTTTCCTTGGTTCGTCCGGCGCCCAAGGTCGATCCGGGCCTCCGTCGAGCATCATGTGCACAGCCTGGATCACGAAGCGCTCCTTCATGCCGCGCACATGCAGAATCCCTTTCGTCCGGAAGAGATCCTCGCCCTGCACGCGAAGCAGAATCGTCAACCAGCCGGCGACGGCATCGCCGTCAAGCGCGGCGTCCTCAACGAGGCTGACCGTGCTTACGTCGTCCTGGTGAGCGTGAGCCAACGGGCCCCGCCGTTCCGCCATTGGCCGCAGTGCCTCGCTTTCGAATCGCGAATCGGGCTCCGTGGCCAGATTGAAGGCGCGTTCGCGATCGAAGCCTCCGACCTCCAGGAGGTCCTCCACTGGAACCTCAGCGTGACAGGCACGCAGCCGAACGGCGCCGGAGTTGAGGCGCTCGAGCCGTTGCTCCAGCGCGTCCAGGGTGGCCGCTTCCACCAAGTCCGCCTTGTTGATCACGAGGCGGTCGGCCAAGGCGATCTGTTTGCAGGCTTCGGACGACTCGTCGAGGTGCAGCCAAGAGTGCTTGGCGTCGACGAGCGTGACGATGCCGTCCAGGCGCAGCCGGTCACGAAAGCGCGCGGTGTCGAAAAAGGTCTGCGCGATCGGGGCCGGATCGGCCAGCCCGCTCGTTTCGATGACGATCCGGTCGGGCGGATGTTCAGCGTTGAGCACGTCGCTGAGCGCTTCGATAAGGTCGTCGCGGACGGCACAGCACACGCACCCGCCGTTGGTCGCGATCAAGCTCTCCACACTACGGATGACCAGATCCTGATCGATTCCGATCTCGCCGGCCTCGTTCTCGATGACCGCGATGCGCAGGTCGGATGCAGTGCTCAGGATGCGGTTGAGCAGGGTCGTTTTACCGGAGCCGAGATAGCCCGTCAGAACGGTGACCGGAATCTCGCTGGTAGACGACATGAGGAATACGTTAATCCCGCGGCAGGCCCGAACCGAAGGAGAATCGACAAGCGGCGGAGTGTCGTGGACAAGCGGGCGTGAAGCGCGCGCCGACGGCTCCCGGTCGCCGCTCACAAACGTACCATGAGGACAACAGACCACTGATGGCCCTCAGGTCAGTACTTCGGAGACGACGCGGGCGGGGAACTGATCGGTGAGGCGCTCGTGCAGGCCGTGGCGCTCGTAGGCCAGGTCACGGAAGCTCATGCCCAGTTGGTGGAGGATGGTGGCGTGGAAATCGTGGACGCTGACGCGATTCTCGACGGCCTTGTGTCCGAACTCGTCGGTGGCTCCGTAGGTGGTGCCGCCCTTGACGCCGCCACCGGCCATCCAGACGCTGAAGCCGCTGGGGCCGTGGTCGCGGCCGGCCACGCCCGAGGCCATGGTCTGTGACAGCGGCAGGCGTCCGAACTCGCCTCCCCAAACCACCAGGGTGGAGTCCAGCAGGCCGCGTTGCTTGAGGTCCGTCAGCAAGGCGGCCACGGGTTGGTCGGTCTTGCCGCAACTGTAGCGCAGCATCTTGTCCAGATTGCTGTGGGCATCCCAGATCTGGCTCTCGATGTAGAGCTGCACGAACCGAACCCCGCGCTCCACCAGCCGCCGGGCCATCAGGCAGCGTTTCCCGTAGGAGGCCGTTTCTTCCCGGTTGAGGCCGTATATCTCCCGTGTCTTGTCGGTTTCATTGGAAAGATCCAGGGCATCGCTGGCCGCCAGTTGCATGCGAGCGGCCAGTTCGTAGCTGGCAATCCGACCCTCCAGGTAGGGTTCGTGAGGACGCTCCCGGCGATGAGCCCGGTCCAGGTCCTGCAGCAGCGACCGCTGGGCCTTCGCCAGCGAGGCCGGCCATTCGGGGCGAGGATCGAGATTCAGCACGGGAGGCCCCTCGGCGCGGAATCGGGTGCCCTGATACACCGGCGGCAGCCAGGCCGACTGCCAGTTGGCAATGCCGTTGACCGGCAGTCCCTTGGGATCGTCCAGCACCACGTAGGCCGGAAGGTTCTGGTTCTCGGTTCCCAATCCGTAGGCGACCCAGGCGCCCACCGAGGGCCGGGTGGCGACCGTGCGTCCCGTCTGCATGAAGAAAATGGCCGGCTCGTGGTTGAAGTGGGCCCCGTACATGGAGCGGATCAGGGCGATATCGTCCACGCGGGTGGCCAGATGGGGCATCAACTCCGACAGCTCCATGCCCGACTGCCCGTGCCTGGAGAAGCTGTAGGGAGAGGGCAGCAATCCTCCCGACTGGGTGGGCGAGGTGATGTCGGAGGTCAGGTCGCGGTTGGGTACGGTACCGGCATATTTCTGGAGCAGCGGCTTGGGGTCGAACAGGTCCACCTGGCTGGGACCCCCGTTCATGAACAGGTGGATGACTGCCCTGGCCTTGGGGTCGAAGTGTGGAGTCCGAGGACTCAGGTCGTAGCTCTCTCCGCCGGAAGCCAGCAGGGAAGGAGACGGGAAAAGCTCCTTGCCCAGGATGGAGGCCAGGGCGGTGCCGTAGAGAAGAGACCCCGAGCGAGCGAACAACTCCCGCCGGGAAAGACGGGGGGTGCCGGTTGCGGATGTCGGTTTCACCGCGGGTGTCGGTTTTTGAGAGGACTGGCGCCGCACAACCACCTCAATCCACGAAGCTGAACTCGGCCGAATTCAACAGAGTATGACACAAACTGGACAGGGCTTGCCACTGGGCGGCCCAACGGACGGGGGTGGGGTCCCGGTCGTCGCGAAGGCGGGACAACCAGTGGTCGGTGAACTGCTCCAGGGCCGCCCGGCTGCGCTCCAGTTCCCACTCGGTCGGCTCTCGGGAAAGTGCTTGCAAGTAGGCTTGAGCGATCTGGCGTTTGGGGTCGTAGCCGACCCGGTCGATGATCCTGCCGGCCATGTAGCGGGAGTGTTCCCACACGGTGGTTCCGTTCATCAAATGCAGGGCCTGGGTGGCCACGGTCGAGTTCTCGCGCTCCACGCAATTGGGAGTCATCCGAGGCATGTCGTAGGCTTCCAGCAAGGATACCGGATCGTAGCGGCGCTGCTGGGTGTAGATGCTGCGCCGGAAGCCCGCCCTGGAACCCGTGGCCACCACCTCCTTGTTGGGTCTGGTTTCCAGCGGGTCTGCCGGTCCGAAGGGCCTCGGGTCCAGCCGCCCGGTCACCTTCAGGATGGAGTCGTAGAGGGCCTCGGCATCCATCCGCCCCCTCCGCATTCGGGACAGCAGAACGTTTTCAAGGTCGCGCTCCAGGGCCTCGGGAGAGATCCGGGAGGTCTGGCGATAGGCGGTGGAGTTCATCATGATCCGGTGCAGGTCCTTGATGCTCCAATCCCGGCTGACGAATTCGGTGGCCAGCCAGTCCAGCAGTTGGGGATGGGTGGGAGGCTCGCCCGATCGGCCGAAGTTGGAGGGGCTGGGGACCAGTCCCCGGCCGAAGTGTCTGAGCCAGACCTGGTTCACCAGAACGCGCGAGGTCAGCGGATGTGCGGGTTGAGTCAGCCAGCGCGCCAGCGCCAGGCGGCGGCCGCTGGAATCCTGGCCGTGCTTCAGCGGGTCGACCCGGTAGGGGGTCAGACCGGTGGTCAGGACGGCCGGGACGCCCGGAGTGACGGCATCTCCAGGTGACAGGTGGTTGCCCCGCTTCAGCAGGAAGGTGGTCGAGGGCCGGCCTCCGGTATCCATGAGTGCCCGGACATAGGGCTCCTGGCGCAGCTTGCCCTTGACCTCATCCAACTGCTTGCGAACGCTTTCCGTCTCTTGATCGAACTCGGGAAAGCGCCGGTTCAGATCGGCCAGGCCAATCTGCAGCGTTTTCTTGAACTTCCTGGCCAGAAAGCGGCGCACCTCCGAACTCTCGTCCTCGTCAAGCTCCCGGACCAACAGGAACTTTCGGTTCAGCTCCCCTCCCTGGTAGTCCTGCGGGGCATGGACCAGGGTGCGCAGCTCCTTCCGCAGCACTTCCGGCAGATCGGCCAACCGTTCTTCCAGGAGCTTGTCGACGAAGGGCTCCGCCTCCTGGAGCAGGCTCTTTTCCAGGGAGCGAATCTCGGCCTTCAAGGGCCGGTTGTGAGCCGCCACTTCCTCATTCTCTCGTCCCAGTCCGATGGGAATCCTTCGCTTCTTGGGTGGAAGCCATTCGTAGGGATCGTAGCTGGTCTGAAGGATGGCGCTCAGGCGGTAGTAGTCCCTTTGGGAGATGGGATCGTACTTGTGGTCGTGGCAGCGGGCGCACTTCACCGTGAGGCCCATCACGGCCGAGGTCAGGACCTCGATCTCGTCGGCGATAATGTTCATGCGCTCGGCGATGAACCCCCGCTCGGGGGCGTCGGTGGGATCGGGGGTGGTCCGAAGAAACCCCGTGGCTGCCAGCCGGTCGATCAGCTCCGGTGTCACCGGTTCCTTGCGGTAGTCGGCCAGCTCGTCGCCGGCGATCTGTTCCATCAGAAACTGCGAGTAGGGCTTGTCCCGGTTGAAGGACCGGATCACGTAATCCCGGTAGCGCCAGGCGTAGGGACGGAAGCGGTCGTGGGCTCCGAAGCCTTCCGAGTCGGAATAGCCGGCCAGATCCAGCCAGTATCGTCCCCAGCGCTCCCCGTAGTGGCTGGAGCTCAGCAGGCGCTCGATCATGCGCTCGTAGGCATCGGGCCGCTCATCCTGCAGGTAGGCTTTGACTTCGGCGGCGGAGGGAGGCATTCCCACCAGGTCCAGGTAGGCCCGCCGCAGCAACTGCAGGGGCGAGGCCGGCGGCGAGAAGCTCAACCCCCTGGCCTCCAGCCTGGCCAGCAGGAAGGCATCCACCGGCGTTCGGACGAGCCGGCTTGCCCGAACTTCAGGCACGGGGGGGCGGAACGGGGGCTGGAAGGACCAGAACTTGCGGTCCTCCTCGGTGACAGCGGCACCTCCGTTGGATTCAGCAGCCGCGGAAACCGGCGGATCGGGAGGAGCGCCGTCGGCAATCCAGCGGCGCAACAACTGCAGCTCGGCGGCCGTGGGGGGGCGCACCGAGTTGGCCAACTGCAGTTCCACCGGTGGCATCGCCCCCGACTCGATCTTTTGGATAATTGGGCTCTGGTCGGGATTCCCCGGGAGAACGGCCGGACCGGACCGGCCTCCCTTCAGCCTGGAGGCCCGCGTCCGCAGGTCGAGCCCCGCCTCCTGGCGCCGCTTGCCGTGGCAGGCCACGCAGCGCACCTGGAAGATGGGCAGCACGTCCTTTTCGCTGACGGCGGGAAGTCCTGAATGGGGGGCGCCCTCCCTGCCTGCGTCGAGGCCGTATTCCCCGGGGGAGCCGCGCTCGATCCAGCGCCGGATGTGGCCGATGTCCTCGGGGGAAAGCCGGGCATCGCCGGGCGGCATCTGCCCGCTGACCAGCTTCTCCATGATCAGGCTTCGATCGGGGCTGCCGGCCGTGATGGCCGGGCCCGATTGGCCGCCCTGGAGCAGGGCCGCCGCCGACCGCAGGTCCAGCCCGCCCTGCCTGGGTTCCTGGCCGTGGCACATCAGGCAGTTCTCGGCAAGAATCGGCAGAACGTCCGCCTTGAAGGTGGGGAGGTTGCTTGGCTCAGCTTTGGACGCAGTGGGGGACAGCGCCAGTCCGGTGAGGATGAGCGCAGGAAAGACGAACAACGAATGGACACGAATTAACACGAATAGACCCCTAGAAAATCGGCAGCGGGATCTTTGCCGGCAATGGCCACAAGAGGCACAAAATCAAAAGATTCGTTTTGTGACTTTTGTGCTTTTTGTGATGAACCCACGGTGCTCACCAAGTCGCAACCGATACAGATGGAACTCCTTCAATGACGGGTGACGCTCAGGTTCTTCTGTAATTTTTTGATCTTGGTCCGACGATGTCAAGGGATGATGGCTTCCCGGGAGCGCTGGCGGGACGCCAGCGCTCCCGGGGGATCCTGTCACGGCAGCGTAGTGGGGTGCCTGGCGGTCTACTCCCTGGCGGGGATATAGGCGCCGTCGCCGGTTCTCTCACCCGGAGCCCCGCCGTCGTTGACCACCCCGTAAGCCAGGAAGGGATTGGCCCCCGAGACCTTGCGGATTCGGACGTAGCCCTGGGTGGTCCCCGGGGCGTATTTGCCCAGGATGCCGTTGATCTGATGGAAGCCCTTGGCCGGGACCGTGGTGTCTCGGGCGCTGTCCCGG
>JAPVWS010000343.1 GCA_027493295.1 Candidatus Versatilivorator vitaminiformans
ATGGGATCGCTGGTCAAATAACAGGGAATCGGATCCGCTTGGGCCGGCGGCGGGGCGCTGGCCTCCGGAGCCGGATCGACTTCCGGGGCGGGCGCACAGGAGCCGCAGAGCAGAACCACAAGCAGCGGGGAAAGGAATCGCGTGTTGCCTTTCATTAATTCGACCTCTTCAACCAGCGGACGGTATTGTTTGACTTTCCCGGGCGGCGGAAGCGTCCCCCGGGGTCCTGAAACGGTTTCGGATTCGATCGGCGGCGCCCCCATTGTCTCCAAAGTCGGCCCGTTGCGCCAGAGGCACCGTTTCGATGCCACGTCGATCGGTTCAAGCGCGAAGTCACCTCTCTTCCCTGAGAGACTAGCCCTCCACGCCGGCCTCTTTCATCGCGGCCTCGGCCCGCTTCGCCATCTCCTCCTCGGAAACGTCCTCCACGTGGGTGCTGATGGTCCATTGGTGGCCGAAGGGATCGGTCAGCGTTCCGGAACGATCCCCATAGAACTGAGTCTGGAGCGGCCGAATTTCCTTGCCACCGGCTGCAATTGCCTGCGGGTATGCATTGTCGACGTCATCGACGTAGATCATCAGGTGGACGGAGGTTCCACCAAGCGACTCGGGACCCCTGTAACCCATGTCGGGATATTCATCGGCGAGCATGACGTGGGAGTCCCCGATCTTGATCTCGGCGTGCCCGATCTTGCCACCCGGAGCCTCCATGCGGAACAGCTCCACGGCCTCGGGAATGGGTGAAACCGGCATGGTGCTTGTCCTCCTTGAACAGGTTCGTGATGGCAAATGACGCCAGCACGGCATCGGGGGATTAGTGCCTCTGGATGGCGAATTGTACTCGGCGAGGCTGGCACTTGGCCAGTTTGTCCAGGAATGCACGACTATTTCACCCTACGACCGGTGCAGCACCGTGTCCCGCAGGGGCAGGCTGGGACCCAGGTCGGGGTCCTCGTTGCGATGGTAGTTCCTGCCCATCAGGTAGCGGATTTCCAGTTCCACGTCGTGCAGGAGAATTTCGGGAATGATGGTGGTATCCCGGCGTTCCAGTAGAACCTCCACTTCGTTTTTTCCCTTCCGAGGCCAATGGGAGGCATCCAGGCGGTAGACGAACCAGTAGCCGAAACCCCCGCCCCGGTTGGGAGTGCTCATTCGGTAGAGCTGGTTGATCTTCCGCAGTCCCGAATCCGGCAGGGTCCGGCCGTTCAGGCGGAAGACCAGCCGGTCCAGTTGATTGGTGTTCATCACCCGAAACCTCAGCAGCACCTCGTGGACCCGGTTGACCCGATTCCAGAAGGGCAGGTCGTCGCTGACGGGAAGTTCCAGGCGCAACGGTTCGCCCTGTGCCAACTTACGGGGCAGGGGCATCCCGGGTTCCCAGGGAGGCGACCGGTAGCTGCCTGCGGTCGGGACGAGATAGAGCTTGTCCTTGGGGGCCATGATGTCGGGATGGGGAATTTCCCGAAGCTGGTCGTAGAAGGCGGCCCGATAGGGCCAGTTGGCCCCCTGGAACCACTGGTTGAGGTAGATGCCGTCGACCCCCTGATCCCAGTAGTTGCAGGCCGCTGCCCGGATCACTTCAATCGAGCCGTTGGATAGGCGGTCGGAGTCGACCATGCTGTTGAGCACGGCGAAAACGCGGGTTGAGGTGCCCCTGGCCGCCTCCAGCAGGGGCCGGTAATCGGCCGCATGGTCCACCCGACCCCAGTAGACCCCGAAAGTCTCGCCGATGATGACGTCCACGATCCCCTGCCGCATCCACTCCCTCACGTCCAGGCCCAGCCCCAGGCAGGTGTCGAGGTCTCCGGGGACCCGGATGGCCAGCTCGCGATCCTGGCCTGTCTGCTTCAGGGTCCGGTGGATCTGCCCGATCCAGGCGGTCATGAGGGGACGGCCGGCCTCGACTTCATCGGGATGGAAGAAGTGGGGCGAGGGGCTCTGATAGGCCAGCGTCAGCTCGAATCCATCCACCGGGTAGTTCCGGAGCACCTCGTCGATCAGGGCGAAGCGCTCCTCCCGGACCTCGGGATGCTTGAAGTCCAGACTGGTGAGGCCGGGGAACTCCGGGTCCAGGTCGCCGCGGGCGCCGATCTCCAGGTGCTGATTGTCCAGGCGGAAAAGGGAGCTGCGCACGTCCTCCTGGCGGGACCCGCGCCTGCCCTGGTTCACCAGCAGAGCGGGATAGAGCAGCATGCCCTTTTCGTGGGCCCGCTCGCACAGCACCTGCAACTGGTCCAGGCCGGCGTCCAGCAGCGACCTGGCGTTCTGTTGGGCGCGCTGGAAGACCACGTGGGGCCACTTGCGGACGTGATGTCCGAACACCTCTCCCACCCGGGTGTCGTGAAAGACGGTGCGGCCGTCCCCGAGGCAGAAATTGAGCACTTCCACCGAGGTTTCCACCAGCTCGTCCACGGCAGCTTCCACCTCCTGTTTCTGAATGGGGGGCTCGTACATGTACATGAGGGGATGGCGGCTGTCGTGGTAGAACATGATGCGCGGCTTCTTGCGGGCGGCTCCCGACCGTGGCCGAATCGGCTCTGCAGGCGCCGGCCGGGTCAGCAGACCCGGAGCCAGGCCGGCGGCCAGAGCGGTTCTCACGAAATCGCGTCGTTTCATCGAAGCCTCCTTGAAGGGTGGTTGGAATGAGTATGGCTGGGGTCCATTTCTATCAAACGCTCCAACCGGAGAAAAGTATTCCGTAGTGACCGTGCGGGGAGTTGGCGGACACTTCGCCTGAGACTCGCCCTGTTTCACCCCCGAAGGACCCGCCGGCAAATCGAGACGACACCGCCCGGGAGCGCGGGCGTCCCGCCCGCATGCACTGCCGTTGCGTGCCGCTCAGTTTCCCTGCGATGAGGCACCCGGCCACCGTCACGGCGGGAGCGGCATAGGCCCGGTCGAAGCAGACCCCTGGCGCCGTCGCCGGTCGACCCTGGTCGAGGAGATGGGCGAGGCCTTGCCAATGCCAATGTTGTGCGGGCGGGACGCCCGCGCTCCCGGGGGAACTTCATCCCATGACATCGTCCCACCGAGGGAAACCTCCTTCTCAATGGATGCACGCCGCCTCGCAAGGCGGTATACTTGCCACTCTGAATTAACCCGAGAACCACGAGAGGAAAGGGCACCGCGCCGGCGGTTCCGTGTCTCTTGAGCCAAGGCGATTCCATGAAGTGCTGCAGCCAGCCACTTGCCCGTATCGCTGCGATTGCCATCGCTGGAACAGTCCTGCTCTGGTGGGTCCTGAGCCCCTCGGACCGGGGCCGGCTTTCGGCCGGTCTGATGGCTGCCAGGGAAGCGATGGGAGCCCAGACGGAGTTGCGCCCGCGGCCGGCGTACCCGCCGGAAAAGGTGGTGCGCATCCAGATCGAGGCGCTGGGGGACAATGACCGGCCCCACCCGGATGCCGGAATTGAAATCACCTTCCGTTTCGCATCGCCGGCCAACAAGAAGGTCACCGGCCCGCTGCCGCGCTTTATCGAGATGGTGCACAACCCGGCTTACCGGCCCATGTTGAATCATGGCGGGGCCCGCTATGGTAAACTCGAGCGGGAGGGGAATCAGGCCTCCCAGACGGTCATCCTGAAGACCGGGGACGGCAGCCGGGTGGGCTATCTGTTCCAGTTGTCACGGCAGACCGAAGCCC